>JAYTNF010000270.1:0-5185 GCA_043748455.1 Cytophagales bacterium | reverse complement strand
GAATTGTTGAAAGAAGCAGGTTTGCCTGATGGCGTTTTCAATATTGTGAATGGTGATAGAGAAATTGTTGAGGCAATTTGCGACCACCCAGACATTGATGCGGTTTCGTTTGTAGGTAGCACAAAAGTTGCAAAACTTGTGTATATACGTGCAACTTCAAATTTGAAAAGATGTTTGTCTTTGGGTGGAGCAAAAAATCACTTAATTGTTTTGCCAGATGCTAACGTGGCTATGACTGCAAGTAATGTAGCAGCATCTATGTCAGGTTGTGCAGGTCAGCGTTGTATGGCTGCATCGGCAATGGTGGCAGTAGGTGAAGTGCAACATATTATTGACAAACTTTGTGAAGAAGCTAAAAAAATTGTGGCAGGCAAAAATTTAGGTGCTGTAATTTCGGCAGCAGCCAAAGAAAGAATAGAAAAATATATTGATGAGGCAGAAAAAATGGGTGCAAAAATTCTTGTTGATGGTCGTAAAACCGTTGTTGCAGGTAGAGAAGGCGGTTTTTATGTTTCGCCAACGGTTATAGATTATGTTACTCCTGAAATGTCAGTTGCAAAAGAAGAAATTTTTGGTCCCGTAATTTCTATCATTCGTGTAAAAACTTTGGAAGAAGCCCTTGCCATTGAAAACGGAAATCCTTATGGAAATGCTGCGTCTGTATTCACACAAAGTGGTGGTGCTGCACGTAGAGTTATGGACAGTGCTTCTGCGGGTATGATTGGCGTAAATATTGGTGTACCTGTACCTCGTGAGCCTTTTTCTTTTGGTGGTTGGAATGATTCAAAATTTGGTGTTGGTGATATTACAGGCAAAAGTTCGATAGAATTTTGGACAAAACTCAAAAAAACTACGATGAAATGGGAAGCCGAAGCCCAAATTAATTGGATGAGTTAAGAGAATTATAAATTTTCCACAAAAAAACCTACAAGATTTAACTTATAGGTTTTTTTATGCTTTATAAAAGTTAAGCCTAAGTGTTCAGAAAATAATTATTACTTATGCTTCTTCTTCTGATTCACCTTTTTTAGATGTTACAACTTCATCAACTTCTCTCTTCTCGTTTTCTTCGTCTTTCAGTTTGTTCTCATCTTTATCTTTCTTACGTTCTTGCAATGCTTCTTCAATAGCTCTACCAATTGCATGAGTAATCAAAGCAATAGATTTGTAAGCATCATCATTTGCAGGAATTGGGAAATCTACTTGTGTTGGGTCAGAGTTCGTATCAACCATCGCAAAAACAGGAATATTAAGGCGTTGTGCCTCTTTAATCGCAATATGTTCACGTTTGATATCTACAATGAAAAGAGCAGCAGGCAAACGGCTTTGGTCGGCAATACCTCCCAAAACTTTGTCTAATTTCTCTCTTTCTCTTTCTTTCATCAATCTTTCTTTTTTCGCAAGACTTTTGAAAACTGCCTCATCACGAGTCATTTTATCAATTGACGTAAGTTTTTTTACTGATTTACGTATTGTTGCAAAGTTTGTAAGCATACCACCTAACCATCTTTCGGTTACGTAAGGCATTTTAAGACGTCTTGCTTCTTCAGCAACAACTTCTTTTGCCTGTTTTTTTGTAGCAACAAACATTACTTTTCTGCCTGAACGAATAATTTTTTTTACTGCCTCTAATGCTACGTCTAATGAAGCAAGAGTTTTATTCAGGTCTATAATGTGGATTCCGTTTTTCTCCATGAAGATGTAAGGAGCCATTTTTGGATTCCACTTTCTGGTCAAGTGTCCAAAGTGAACACCCGATTCCAATAAGTCTTTATATTCTACGTTAGCCATTTTTCGTGTCGAAAATTACTGTGATTGTTAAAAGGATTAGCGTTTGCTGAATTGGAAACGTCTTCTTGCTTTGCGTCTGCCGAATTTTTTGCGTTCTACCATACGTGGGTCTCTTGTCAAGAATCCTTCTGGTTTCAACAATTTGCGGTTATCAGGATTTAATTCGCATAAAGCACGAGAAATACCCAAACGGATAGCCTCTGCTTGACCTGTTGTGCCACCACCATCTACCGTAACTTTTACATCATAAGCACCATCTTTGATGGTAACAAATGGTTGATTTATTTTGATGCGGAGGATTTCAGATGGAAAATAGGTTGCTAATTCCTTCTCATTGACAGTAACTTTGCCACTGCCGGCTGTAAGATAAACTCTTGCTACAGATGTTTTTCTTCTTCCTATCGTGTTGATGATTCCCATGATTACGACAATTTAATTTCTTTAGGTTGTTGAGCTGCGTGCTTGTGTTCCGTACCTGCATAAACGTGCAAGTTTGTGAATAATTTGCGACCTAAACGTCCTTTAGGTAACATGTGTCTGATAGCCTCTTCCACCAAACGAGTTGGGTGTTTTGCTAACGTAGCTCTTGGTGTCGTAATGCGTTGACCTCCGGGATTTCCCGTATAGGAGATGATTTCTTTGTCTGTCATTTTTTTGCCTGTCAAACGAATTTTTTCGGCATTAATAACAATCACAAAATCTCCACAGTCTATGTGAGGCGTAAAACTTGGTTTGTTTTTACCTCTAAGGATGGTTGCAACTTGACTTGCAAAACGTCCTAAGACTGCAGACTGGGCGTCTACAATTACCCAATCTTTGGTGACTTTTTCTGTTGCCACCGAGATAGTCTTATAGCTTAAAGTATCCATTAAGATTAAAAATTATTAAAAGATTTAAAATTGAGTTGCAAACTTACATTTTTCTCTTTGATTTACAAGCTATTATAGAAAATTTATTTTTAGTAGCCTTAGTATTATTGCAAATGGGAAGTATTTCGAGAACTTAAAATAGTTGTTTTGCCATTCTGAGTTGCTGGTACGACATTTCGCAAGAATCTGGCGTTATTACGTCAAAAACTAATAATTCAGATTCTTGCGAAATGTCGCACCAGCAGCTCAGAATGACAAATTTACAATGTCGTTATCAAACTTATTTAATCAATGACAAAATTTCTGCTACAATTTTTTCAGCTGCTTGTGGTTTTGCAAAAGTCTTAATGTTATTTTTTAGTGTTGTTTGTAAGGTATTATTTTGCAATAATTCAATCGCAACTTTTACTAAATTTTCTTTGGCTTCACTATCTTTTACTAATAATGCTGCATGTTCTTGCACTAAACTCATCGCATTTTTGCTTTGGTGGTCTTCTGCTGCTGTCGGTAAAGGCACTAAAATACATGGTTTTTCTGCCAAACACAACTCAGAAATCGCCAATGCACCTGCACGTGAAACCACAACATCAGCCGCAGAATAGGCAAATCTCATGTCATAAATAAAATCCTTAACAATTAATTTTGAGTTGATAAGTAACTTTTTTTCTGCTAAAATAGCACTAATTCTGCTAAAATCTGTATTTCCTGTTTGCCAAATAACTTGATAATTTTGTGCTAATAAAATTTCAATATGCTCTAAAATGGCGTTATTGACACTTCTTGCCCCCAAACTTCCGCCTACAATTAGCAAAGTTTGTTGATGTTCTTGCAATGTAAAAAATGCTAAGGCTTGTGATTTCAATGCTGACAAATCTAATAAATCATTGCGAACAGGGTTTCCCGTCATTACGATTTTATGTTTTGGAAAATATTGTTCCATATTTGGATATGCTACACAAATACGATTTACAAATTTTGACAATAACTTATTTGTCAAACCTGCATAACTATTTTGTTCTTGTATCAAAGTCGGAACTCCTTGTAATACAGCCATTTGCATCAAAGCACCACTTGCATAACCTCCAACACCTATACATATATCAGGCTGAAAATCTTTGACAATTTTATAGGCTTTGCCCAAACTTTTAAGCAATAATATAGGAAATTTCAAGTTTAATTTAATATTTTCTACTGTAAAACTCCGTTGTAATGCACGAACAGGCAAACCTATGATTTTGAAACCAGCTTTTGGCACTTTTTCCATTTCCATTTTGCCTTCTGCCCCCACAAAAAGAATTTCACAATCAGGAAACTGTGCTTTTAAAGTTTGGGCAATGGCAATGGCAGGATAAATATGTCCACCTGTTCCACCACCACTAATAATAATTTTCATGAGTTTCATAAAGTTTGCAATTTTTATAAACCTACAAAGCTAATCTTAATTCTCAAAATTTTGTATTTCCAAAGATAAAAATTACCTTTGTTTTATACCTATTTCAAAGAACCAAGTTTATGAAAAAATCACTTATTTTGTCTATTTGTGCCTTTTTTATTGTTTTTGCTGCCAATGCTCAAAAACCTAAAAAAGGAAAAGAAGTTGTAGCACCTGTTGTACTTCCTGTTGTGCCTGCCATGATGACAGGTTATCCCAAAGAAGAAGAAGAAGATTATAAAAATTTGCACAAACAATTTACAAGTTTTGTAACAGCTTATTCTGATATTCAAAAAAGCAAAGACAAGCAAAGTGTGTTACAATATATGTCAAAAGATGTTCGGGCAACCTTTATTTTATTTGACATTGCAAATAATTCAAATATAAAATATACCAATATCAAAAGTTTTGAAGCACATCTTGAAGATTTGATTAGTTCTGACGAAATTGAATTAAAATATCGTGTTACCGAAATGCTACGTGAATACATACAAGGCAAATTTGCAGTGATGTCTTATGTGGTGCAATTCGAAATTTTTAAACATGGTACTTTATGGTCAAAAGGTAACGAAACTGTTACACTCACTTATGCCCAAATGCATGGTGAATGGAAAATTGCACAATATACTTTTGTGTCAATAGAAGACGAAAAACTGCGTGGCTCGTGCATCTGTGAAGCATTTAAAGGCAAAGGTGGCGAACAATTTGTGTCAAAAATGGCTATTCCAACAGGAAGAAGTTATTTAACAAATATGACTGACTTTAAATTTACAGAGGAAAAAAATGGTGATAAAACCATTAAAGCAAGCAAATATATGTATCGTTGGAATAGTCAAGGGGAAGTTTGGTTGCGTAATTTTGACCAAAGTGGCTTGGAACTTAATGAAACTCGTTTGGGTGAAGCTGCTGATAAAAAAGATGTGCTGAAAGTAATTTTAGGCAAACATTTATTTGTCGAAAACTGTGTAGATTTGAAACTTACTTTGAAAGATTAGAAATAATTATGAATTATGAATTATGAATTTTTGACACACAAAATTCATAATTCATAATTCATAATTATTTAGACATGGCTTTTATTTGCACTTCATTA
>JAYTNF010000269.1:0-2423 GCA_043748455.1 Cytophagales bacterium | reverse complement strand
TTGCAGGTGCAGCCGAGCTTGACCTTGATATTGAGCAAGAAATGGATAAATTAGCAATAGAATTGCAAGATTTTGACACAGTTTTACACGAAATTTTGGGAAATAGCAAAGATTTTTCACAAAACGAAACCGAAAGTTTGTATAACAAGATTTATGCTTTGCTTGCCTTATTTAAAAAAGTAGCTAAAAAGTTAGAAAGCAAAAATGCTTTTCAGTATTCTACATTTATGGTAAATTTTGGAAATTTGATAACTACTTTGCAAACCGTTAGAAAGCAATTATTACTACAATTAGAAGGCGAATTGATAGAGGCAATTTCTGCTATTTCAAAAAATAATTTAGCAAAAAATTTAGACTAATGTATCAACAAGGAGATATTATTTTAGTGAATTTTCCCCTACCCAAAGGGTTTAAGTTGCACCCTGCTGTTGTAATTTCAGTTTCAGAAGTCTATGAAAGTGAAGAAAGTTATATTTGTGCAATGATTTCATCAGTTCAAATTAATGATAATTTTAGTTTTTTGTTAAACAATGAAATGTTAAGCAATAATTTAGACAAACAAAGTCAAGTCCGTTGCCAATTAATTGCCTTACTACACGAAGACGAAATAGAAAGAAAAATTAGCAAACTCAAAAAGGAATATTTAGCCAAATTATTGGTACAGATAAAATCAACAGTATTAGATTTAGAATAAATTTCCCGCTAAATCTCCCTCAAATCCACCGCCACCACCCTCGAAACCCCTTGTTCAATCATTGTAACGCCATACATAATATCCGTTGCCGACATAGTCCGTTTGTTGTGCGTAACGATAATAAACTGCGAATTATCCGAAAATTTGCGAATAATATTGTTAAATTTATCCACATTCGCATCATCAAGCGGAGCATCAACCTCATCAAAAATACAAAACGGTGCAGGGCGAAGCAAGTAAATGGAAAACAACAAAGCCGTTGCAGTCAAAGTTTTTTCGCCACCCGAAAGCTGGTTAATTGTCAAAGGACGTTTGCCTTTTGGTTTCGCCATTATCTCAATTTTACTTTCCAATACATCATTTGCATCAGCCAAATACAAATCGCAAGTGTCGTCTTCTGTGAATAAAGAACGAAAAACCACCTGAAAATTTGCCCGAATTTTCTCAAAAGCCGACAAAAATGTATCTTTTGCTACTGTATCAATTTCCGAAACCGTAGTCAAAAGCGAAGTTTTTGCACGTAATAAATCATCTTTTTGTGCCACAATAAAATCGTGTCTTTCCTTAATTTCGTTATACGCCTCCATTGCCATCGGATTTATTGAGCCAATTTTTTCTAAGGCCTCTTTTGCTTTTCGCTGTTCTTCCCTCAAAAATTCCTCCGCCAATGGACTAATTTCATCATTTTGTCGCATTTCTGCCTCCAAATCTACCTCAAATTCTACCGAAAGTCTATCTTTTACAGACCTAACCTGCATTAAACTTTCATTCACTTTGTTTTGCAATTCCATCACCAGCACATCAATTCCATCACGTTTGCGGGTTAAATCACGTAAGTTTTTCTCAGTTTCCGTAATATCTCCACGACTTGCAAAATAATCTTTTTCTGCTTCTTCCACACCTGCCTCAATACTTATTTTCTCCTCTTGCAAATTTTCGAGTTCCTCCTCCCCTACTTCATTACTGTTTTCTAACTTTTCTAATTCTGTTTTTGCATTGTTAATTTCCTGTTGATTTCGTGCAATTCTCTGTGTAATATTTTCGAGATTATTGCTGCGAAATTCTATTTCTTTTTGCAAATTTTCTACTTGATTTTTACTTTGATAATATGCCAAATTTTGTTGATTATACGCATTACTTTGTTGGTTTTGCAATTCGTTGGCAGCTATCAAATTTGTATTTGCAGCACTTAAAAGCTGTTCCACAGTTTGCAATTCCAATAACAAAGATTTTATCAAAGGTTCATTATCAAGCATTTCATCTTTTAAGGTTTGCATTTTTTCCTGCATATCTTCTTTGCGTAATTCATTGTTTTTCAACAAATTAGCTAATTGTTCTTGCTTTGTCCAAACCGCAATAAGGCTTTGCTGTTTTTCAGAAAGTTGTCTTTGTAAATTTGCAATATGTTTAGTTTGCGTTGCATTTTTGAGATTTGCAATAGCCAAATTTTCAGTTTGCAAAACTTCTGTTTTGGTTGCAATCTCTATTTGTAACTTTGCAATTTCTGCTTGCAATTTCTCTAAATTCTTTGCCCTACCAATTCTTTTGCCCTCAAAAGCACCAACAGAACCACCAGAAATGGTGTAAGGTTTATAGATTATTTTGCCACTTTTTAAAATGATAATTTTTTTGTTGTCATTTTGAACGTAGTGAAAAATCTGGTTTATTTCGTCAAATTCAGTTCCTTCGCTATGCTCAGGATGACAAAAAATAAAAACATTTGCCAATA
>JAYTNF010000268.1:0-5959 GCA_043748455.1 Cytophagales bacterium | reverse complement strand
AAACTACTGTGAAAAGAATAGTGAAACAGTAGCAAATTACTATTAGGTAATAATCATTTTAAAACCTCGGCGGTGGCTTTAAGCTCTGTCGAGGTTTTTTTAATTTTAAAAAGGTTGTTTAGTTTTTAAAATTTGTTGTTTAAATTAGCCATTTCTCATATAAATTTATATTAATATATTACAGCTTATTATACGTTTGTAATATTGTTAATTTAAAGTTAATTTATTAAAATTTAAGTTATTGAAAATCAATAACTTAAATTTTAATAAACATATTGTAAGTGTATAAATTGTAGTTTTTAGTTACTAAATTTGTAATTTTATGTTATTTTTTTACAAATAGCATAAAAAAACACTTTTATAGAAGTGTTTTTTTATGAATTCCTAATTTTTATTACCTAAATACTTATGAAAATAGCTTTAATTGTTTGTTAAATTAAAAAGAATATTTTATATTTACAAGTGATATCATTTTAACATAGAGAATATTACAAAAGCATTTAGGTTAAATCCTTTTCCTACTCTACATAGCAAAATAAATATAAGCTATTTTCCGAAAATTATTCTTAATTTTTTCCATTGATTTTTAGTTTTCTTAGGCTTTACAAGTTTTTACAGATGACTAATTTTAGTAGTAAAGGCTCATATTTTATGCACTTTTTTGTGCCTTGTGTGCCACTTTATCTCAGTTATTAAAAATTATATTTTATACAATTAAAACAAATTATCACCTTTAAAATTACTTCTATTTATGAACAAATTGTTCGATTACACAAGCCTAACCTTAAAGTTTGCCTTAAGTTTGGGAATTTCCATTACTTGTTTGTCTGCAAGTTATGGACAAGACAAAGTAAGGCAAATGGAAATGAATCAAGAAAGAGGAACACCACTCTTGGTTGAATTTAAAACGGGTAGTTACCGTTTTGAGCAAACTGCTACGGCTTTGCAAACCCATTTGAATTTGCGGACAAATGCTGACGAATTGCGTTTTAAAAATGAAACGAAAAGTAGTTTTCAAGGTATTTCTAATATCAGATACCAGCAATATTACAAGGGCATTAAGGTGGAACAAGGCTCTTATGTTACAACTATTAAAGATGGCGAATTGGTGATGATGACTGGTGAGTATTTTGCTAATCTTAACCCAATAATTACACCAACACTCACAGAAACAGAGGCTATGAATAAAGCTTTGGCAAGTGTCAATGCAAGTGTATATATGTGGGATATTGCTGAGGAGGAAAATCACTTAAAAGCCGAAGAAAATGATGTGAATGCCACTTATAAGCCCAAAGGTGAATTGGTAATTTGCAAAGATTTTAAAACCCAAGAAATGCGTTTGGCATATAAATTTAATGTTTATGCAGCTAAACCGAGGAGTAGGGTGTATATTTATGTAGATGCTGTAAATGGCAAAATCTTATTGAGTGACGCCATTATCAAACATTTAGATAACAATGGCAATGCTGCTACAAAATATAGTGGCAACCGTACCATTCGCACAAATGATGGCAGTGGTGATGCTTTAAAACCACACCGTTTGAGAACTTCGACTTTTGGGTCTCTTAATAATGGCAAAATTGAAACATATAATTGCCAAACTACAACTTCTTACGCTGGAGCAATAGATTTTAAAGACAATGATAATAATTGGACTTCTGGCGAGTATAACAATGCTGTCTGGGATAATGCAGCCTTAGACGCACATTGGGGGGCACAAGTGGTTTATAGTTATTGGCAATCTCAACACGCAAGACAAAGTTATGATAATGCAAATGCTACAATTAAAAGCTATGTGCATTATGATGTTTTGTATGATAATGCGTATTGGAATGGAACAGCAATGACATATGGAGATGGTTCGCAAACAGGTTTTACAGCTTTAACAGCCTTAGATGTTTGTGCCCATGAAATTGGTCATGCGATTTGTTCAAATACCTCAAATTTAACCTATCAAGGTGAGTCAGGTGCTATGAATGAAGCATTTTCAGATATTTGGGGTGCTGCTATTGAATATTACGGAGAACCAACTAAAAAGACTTGGCTTATTGGCGAAGATATTTCAGTACAAACACCAAGTTTGAGGAGCATGGAAAATCCTAAACGTGAACAAAATCCAAATACATATGGTGGGCAATTTTGGGCACCAACTACAGGTACTACACAAGCAACTGATTATGGCGGTGTACACACAAACAGTGGGGTTTTAAATTATTGGTATTATTTACTTACCATGGGCGGACAAGGCACAAATGATGTAGGAAATAGCTTTGCTGTAACGGGACTTGGTTTTGTAAAATCGGCTGCTATTGCTTATGCAACAGAAAAAAACCTTACAACTACCTCAACCTACGCACAAGCACGAACAGTGTCTATTGCACAAACAGGAACTTTATATGGTGCTTGTTCAGATGAGCAAATTGCTGTTACCAATGCTTGGTATGCAGTTAATGTGGGTGCAGCTTATACCAATGCTTGTCGTAATTTAGACATTACAATAACAGCAGTTAATAATGCAAACACAACCTATTGTGCAGGTTCAATTTCGCCTACAATCGTGGTAAAAAACAATGGAACTACCACAGTAACTTCTGCAACTTATACTTACAACATTGATGGTGGTGCAAATACACCATTTGCTTGGACAGGTAGCATTGCTGCAGGTGCTTTTGCAACAATTACGATGCCAACTGTAAATGCTATTGCAAACGGAAGTCACATCTATAATGTAACTTCTTCACTTCCAAATGGAGGTGTTGACCCTATTGCCACAAATAATAGTAATTCAAGTAGTTTTACAGTTTCAGCAGGTTTAAACTTTAACTATTCACAAAATTTTGAAACAGGTGCTACTTCACTCAATGATTTTGGTCTTGTTACTAGGGCAGAGTCTTTTGTTCAAGTTTATTATCAAGGTGCAAATGCAAGCACACAAGGCTTAATTTTAGATGGTATGAGTGCTAATGGTTGGGTTGCACCCGCAGGTGGAGCAGAGTTTAGCTCTAATCCTTCACATTTTGCAGCCGCTAATTTGTGTATTGATGCCACCACAGCCACAAGTTTGCAACTTGAATTTGATTTAAAACAGCTATATGGTGGAGCAGATAATAATACAAATTTTAGAATTACCGCCAACGGAGTGCAAATAGGAAGTATTTATCAGCCAAGTGGCACAACTCGTGAATGGCAAACCATTGTCATTGACCTTTCTGCTTATATTGGTGGCAAAGTCAATATTGGTTTTGAGTCTAATTGTCAGTTTAGTTTTAGCAATAGTACTACAAATGCAAACTATATTGATAATATTGTAATCTCTAAAAAAATATTTACTAATGCAAGGGTTGCTAATTTGACTTCTACATATTGTGTGGCTAAAGTTACACCAAGTGTAACACTTACAAATTTAGGAGCCAATACACTCACAAGTGTAACCATTAATTATACTGTAAATGGTGGTGCAGTAAATACCTACTCATGGGCAGGTAGTTTGGCACAAGGTAATTCTACTATTGTGAGCCTACCTTTTGTGGCATCTGCAACAGGGATTTATACTTTGAATGTTTATACAACAGTGCCAAATGCAACATTAGACGAAATTACAACGAATGATGCAACTTCCAAAGCATTTACATATAATATTGTGTCATTGCCATACACACAAAATTTTGAAGGCGGGGTTACTACCATTCAAGATTTTAACATGCAAATTAATACACAAGCAGGTGCAGGTATCAAGGCAGATGCTGCAAAAAATGGTTATTTTGGTTTATATTTAGATGGGAGTTCAGCAGCCGGATTCTCTCCAACAGGTACAGGCCCTGGTGTTGCAGGTTTTGATCCTGCCTACCCACACTATGTAAAGGCTTCTTTTTGTTTTGACGCAAGTTTAGCCACCACAGCCACCTTAAATTTTGATTATTTTCTTAACTTTGGTATCAATAATGCCTATACAAATTTTCGATACCGTATAGATGGGGCTACAAGTTTTACATCTGCACTCGAAAACCCAGCAGGAGCAGACAAAGTATGGACAACCAAAACTGTTGATTTAACACCTTATTTAGGTGGTAGTGGTGTAATTACTGTAACTTTTGAGGCAAGTTGTAAATTCACACACAACAGTAATCTTAACGGAGTGGCTGGGGCAGGAAATGGTGCTTACATAGATAATATTAGTGTTACATATACAACTCCACAACCCATAATTAGTTTTGCTTCGGCTGCCTCTTCGCAGGTCGAAAGTAGTGCTGATGGTACAACAGGTTGTTTGGGCTACAAAGATGTTACCATAATCATGAACATTGCCAATGCACCAACAGGGGCAGCCAATGTAACCATAACACCAACAGGAGCAAGCACAGCAACAACTTCAGGAACTCCTGATTATCAAATACTTACAGCTATGCCTTTGGTATTTGTTAATGGTGTTACAACACCAAAAACATTTGTGGTAAGAGTTTTTGATGATGCTTCTGTTGAATCTTCTGAAACTGTTGTCTTAGATTTTGCTATTTCGGGAACAACTAATGCTGTAAAAACTATTGGCTATCACACCTTAACTATTTTAGATAATGATGTTGATATTGTGCCTACAAATATTGTTACATTATTCTCTGAAAATTTTGAAGGTGTAACAGAAGGTGAAATCACAAATACAACTGTTGGCGCAAACTGGGCAAAGGCAGATAAAACAGCAGGGACTAATAAATGGGTATTTGGTGCAAATGCAGGAATGATAGGCTCAAAAGCTGCTTATATTTCTGATAATATAACCACAAGACCACTTTCTTACACCAATACGAGTATCTCCCGAACACGTTTGATAACTCCCAAAATAGTTACCACAGGTTATACCAATTTGAAATTAAGTTTTAACTTTAAAGCAAATGGAAATGATTTAGGCACAACGGCTGTTTATGATTATGGCAGATTAATGTACTCTTTAAATGGAACTACCTTTACCAATTTAGTAGCCACAGGCACTGCTGATGCTACTGCAAATGGAAATCTAACAAATGACATTCCTTTTTATAATAAACCTACAACCACAGCTTACAATGTAACTTTGCCTGTGGCTTGCGAAAATCAACCAACTTTATACATTGTTTGGCGTTGGGATAATGATAATGGTACAGGAACAAATCCTCCTTTTGCCATTGATGACATTGTTTTAATAAGTGTAAGTAACATAGCAGTTGAAACTGCCTTATCAAATAAACAAGTAAGTTTTGGAGCTAATGCAGTGGTTTATGTAAAAGATGCAGCAAATAAATTCATTGCAAGGGTAAAAAATAACACAGCTTTTGATTATGGTTGTACTACTTTTACAATAGACAGAGTAGGTACAAGTGCCATAAACCTTTGGAATACAGCAGCTTCAGACAGAGCAGCAAGCAAAACAATTTTGGTTGCACCTACAAATGACAGCCCAACAGGCAGTTATGAAATAACCATGTATTATGATAATGCAGAATATACAGGTTGGCAAACAGTAACAGGCAAAACTTGGGCTACAAATGCTAAAGTTATCCGTTCAGGTGGTGCCATTGCAAACATCACACCTGCAACACCTTTGGCAAATGGTGCCACAAATGTGATTGGTATAACTACAAACAGTACATATTTAACGGGTGTAACATCAACGGCAACTTTTACAAATTATAATTTGGCTGGTGGTTTTGTAGTAGCAGACTTAATATTACCACCTCCACCCACCATCACCTCTTTCACCCCAACTTCAGGTGGAGTTGACCAAACTGTAACCATCACAGGCACAAACTTCACAGGTGCCACTGCCGTAACCATCGGTGGTGTGGCTGCCAATAGTTTTGTAGTGGTCAATGCAACGACCATAACTGCTGTTACCAATAGTGGTTTTTCAACAGGAGTCATCACAGTAGTAAACGGAACAACTGCAACTTCTGCAAGTAGTTTTACTCGTACTGCTTGTGCAAATACA
>JAYTNF010000267.1:0-59451 GCA_043748455.1 Cytophagales bacterium | reverse complement strand
TTTGGAGTTCGTAATTTTGAAAATTTGGAACGAGGTTTGTCTGATATATTCAGAGTTTTGAAGCCAAACTCAAAAGTTGTGATTTTAGAGTTCTCTAATCCTAAAAATAAAACTTTTGCAAAATTGTATAATTTTTATTCTAAATATATTTTACCGCCAATTGGCAAATTAATCTCCCAAGATGACGCAGCTTACACCTATTTACCCGAATCTGTTAAAGTATTTCCGTATGGCATAGAATTTTTACAAATTTTAGAAAGAGTTGGATTTAAACAAACTTTATGCGTACCCTTAACATTCGGAATCAGTTCCATTTATGTAGGCACAAAATTGGTGTAACCTTGTGTTTACTTGTTGCAGGTTTTAGTCTTGAAACCTTTGCACAAAAATCAAAATCTATAAACTTGCCCTTCTATGATGAACGGAAAATCCATTTCGGTTTTCAGCTTGGAGGCATGGTGTCAAAGCTAAATACTGCAAGTTCAGGACTTTTTGTGGCTGATGTCAATGATACGACATCGGCTGTTGCTTTTACGCCTTTACTTTCACCAGGATTTTCGTTGGGTTTCATTGTTAGTGTCAGACTTAAAAGTGAACTTTGGAATTTACGTTTTTTACCCACAGTTTCATTCTACACACGTGAAGTTATGTTTGAATATCCTAAACAGATATTTGAAACAAAAATCTATGAAAATACTTTTGTAGAACTTCCATTATTGGTAAAATATAAGTCTATTAGACGTGGCAATATGCGAATGTATCTTGTGGGAGGCTTAACCTTAGGCTTTAAAGTGGCAGGAGAAAAACAAAAACTTGACCCTGAACAAATTATTACAGTCAATAATAATCTTGAAATTAGTTATGGAGTTGGTATGGATTCATATTTTGACTTTTTCAAATTTGCACCCGAATTACGTTTTTCACACGGAATAGGTAATATTTTAGCTTATCCAAACAATAAATTTGCAGACCCAATTGGTGCTGTTACCACACACAGAGTTTGCTTATATTTGAATTTTGAATAAGACAATATTATAAATATCAATGCTAAAAGATATAATAATATATTGATTGTCAAGTTATTATATCTTTTATGCCGTTTAATAGTAGGTTTTCTGCATTAAAACTATTTCAACAAAATCGTAACATAGAAAAACATAGATTTAGATATTAAATAAAGCCAAAAAACTGCATCATTCGATATTTTTAGCATCACAAAAAACCTTTCCAAATTTATAAAATTTAGAAAGGTTTTTGCATTCATTTTATAGTTATTTACGTACTTAGCAATAAACTATTTGTTCATTGCCAGCACACTTTTAAGCTCTGCTTTCAAAGTATCTAATTCTTTGGTTGCATCACTAATTTTAGTACCAAATTCAGTACGTAAACGGTCTGCGGTTTTAGACTTAGCAAAAAACTCAAGATTATTTTTCCACAAAGCAATATCATCTTCTAAGTGTGTAATGCGTTTGCGTAAAGTTTGTTCTCTATCTCTAAATTTACGACTTGCTTCTGGTGAATCTCCATAGATTTTCATTTGGAACCCAAACTTCATTTTCTCTTTCTCCAAAGCTGTCCCCTCAAGATTTGCCACAAAAGCCTCAACAGCTTTTGCAAAACGGTCTTGAATTGTCGTCATATTTTTACGAGGTACAAAACCAACCGCCAAAAATGCAGCATTTTGTTCTTCAAGTTTCTTGATATCTTTATCTTTTGCAGCTACCATGTTTTCAATTTCGGCACAAATAGCTTCTTTTTTTGCCAAGTTACTATCAAATTCTTTGTCTTGGTCAGCTCTGCGATTACGTTTACGTTCAAAGAAACCATCGCAAGCAGCTTTAAATCTTTCATAAATGGTATCCTTTTCTTTTTCAGGAACAGGGCCTACTTCTTTCCATGCAGCTTGCAATTTTTTAATGTCTTCTGTTACGCTATCCCAATCAGTACTTTCTTTAAGAGCTTCTGCTTGTTCGCATAAAACAACTTTTAGTTTCAAATTTGCACCTCTTGTTTTTTCAATTTGTTCAAAAAATAGAGTTTTATTAGCAAAGAAAGCTTTAAAATTAGTCCAAAATTGCTTATTCAAATCTTTGGCAACTTCTCTTGGTGCAGGTCCTATTTTTTCCCACTCATCTTGAATAGCTAATATTTCTTGGGTTTTTGTATTCCATTCACCAATTTTTTCAGATTTAAAATCAGGATATACCTCAATCTTCAAACATAATTCTTGCTTAATTTTCATGTTTGCAGTCTGTTCTTTCTTGATTTCTTCTACGGTATTACGTTTTCTTTCATAAACCTTATCAGATGCCAACTTGAATCGTTGCCAAACAGGTTCTTGGTCTTCTTTTGGAATAGGCCCAATAGCTTTATATTCTTCATGCAAACGGTTAAGTTGTGCAATAGATTCATTCACATTTACAACTTCAACTAATTTTTCAGCTTTATCACACAATTCCAACTTCACCACCAAATTGCGTTTTCTATCCAAATCCAACAACTCATTCTCCATACTTTTTTGGTTATAAAAACGGTCAAGCAAAGCCTTATAAGATTCATACAAACCTTCTGCTTGTTGTGGTGCAATTTGTCCTGCTTCTTTCCATTTTGTCTGAATAGCTTTTAACTTATCAAACGCAGATTTATCAGTTTTGCCTGACTCTGTTAGCTCTTTAAGTTGTTTTAAGGCTTCATGTTTTGCAGTCAAATTGTTTGCTTTTTTCTTTTCTATATCATCAAAATACTTTGCTTTTTTCTCTTTCAAGTTTTTATATTGTGCAAAGAATTTTTTAGAAATATCATCTTGTTTCCATTCAAAATTGTCTATTTCGCCACCGTCAGCCACAAATTTCTCTGTTGCTTCGTCTTTTTCGCCTTTGTTAATACGGTCGAGTTCAGCTTTTAACAGCCTTAAAGTTGTATCAACCTTACGAAAACTTGTTTCGTTAGTCAATTCTGTTGCCTTAGCAAGTAATTGTTCTTTGTTCAAATGCGAATAGTCCACTTCTTCTATTTCGTGTTCTTCCTCTGCGCTTGCTTCTACAGTTTCTACAACTGTGTCGACAGTTTCAACAGTTTCTACAACTGTTGCTGTTTCATTTTCGATAATCTCTTTTTCGTTAGCCATTGATTTGTGCAATGTTAGGAGTACGTCTGCTGCTTTTATTACAATAATACAATACTTGTTTCAAATTATGAATTAAATTTTTATCAATTATTGTATCATGTACCTAAAACGGTTGCAAATATACCAAAATTGTTTGACTATTTTACTAATCAATAAATTATTTTAGTGAAAATAAATAAAGCAACTATTTGAGTTAAATTTTTGGTTGTGTTTCAAATTACCTGATAGATTTAACTGCTTGATAATCAATAAATTGTTTTATTATAAAATTTGAATTGCAACTCATAAAACTGTACCTAACTAGTCAGCATTCATTTAGAGATTATTAGAGTAAATCAATCAAGTAATTACATTTTTTTAAGTCTGTTAGGACTTACATCTTTGTAGCAAAAGATTGCGTTTAACTCCAAAAACCCTTAGGGGTGACATAGATAGCATCCTAAGGGGTTTTGATGAAGTAGATACCCTTTTTCTATCGTATCGACGAACCGTAAGATAACAGCCCTAACGGACTTATTGCAATTTCTTAGCCGAACAAGCATTGGACTAAAGTCTGTGGTACAAGCACTACACAACTTACATTAAGTAATAGGGCAAAATAAATATATAACAGACTTTAGTCTGTAAAGTGTTGATTATCAAAAACTCACAGACTAAAGTCTGTGGTATAAAATATACTTTAAAGCTGTCTTATTACTTATTTTATAATATCGTTACAAATCAACAAAATTATGTTTAAAGTTCTACAAAAAATTGCAAAATCATTTTCTATTTTTTAATTTTAACTTTCTCTTAAATTTTTTATACATTTATGGCAGGACTAACAACAAGTTTCAAAGATTTTCTTAAAAATATAGAACAAACTATTGTCAAATTAACTGTTTTGCAGGTAAGAACTGTAATTGGCGAATATACGATTGCACCTGATAATAGTTTACAACCTATTGCTGGGGCAGACCTTAAAATATTTGAAAGTAAAATTAATTTGTTAGATGGAGACATTGAATCTAATATTAGTTCTCAACTTATTTCACCTGAATATGATTGGGTTCGTGATTTTCATGCACGTAAGGAGGAAAAAGGGCATGAGATTATCAATAACAATATTAAGGCTATTATGTCTTTGATGGAGTTATACAAAACTGCAAAAAGCACTGCTGCAAAAGATGTAACTCTTAATAGTTATACACCAGAACAGCCTATAAGTGATGTTGTGCAACCAATTACTGAACAGCCAACAGATTTTCCTCCAGCAGTTTAGAAAACCTTATTAAATTTTGTCATTTTGAGCAAAGCGAAGAATCTGAGGTTATTACATCAGATTCTCAATGATTCAGATTCTTGTGTACTGTTGCCCACTTAGCTCGAAATGACAAAGTTAGAATTTAAAATTTAAAAATAACTTTATTATTGTTTGTGAGTTGATTCAGAAAACCTAGATTTTTACTTATTTCTTTTTTAGTTGTTCTTTTAGTCTTTCTAATTCTGAATTTAATTGTTCATTTGGAGGAGGAGTTCCTTCTGAAATTTTGAGATTGTTTTTAAGCTCACTTAATTTATCATTTACTTGTGGTGAAAAAGAACCTCCTAAAATCTTATCAATTTCAGCATCTAACGAGTTTTGATTGCCAATAACCACATTATAAGAATCTACTAATGCTTCTTGTTGTTCAACATTTTCTTTCAAACGATTCATTAAAGTTACTGTTCCATTAATGTCTAAACCTGAAAGTTGTTCGTTTAATTTTCGTGTTGCCTCACTCACTTTTGCTCTTGCTTTCAAAGCACGCAATTCTTGTTCCCACGATTCAATTTGGTTGCGTAACTGCACAGCATTTTCTTCTAATTTCCGCACCATTGCCTCATAATTTGAAAGATTTTTAGCATTTCCTTGTACTCTTTTTTCTATTTCTTCTTTTCTGCTTAGAGCTTGTGCTGCCAATAAGTCTGCTTGTTTGGCATCAATTTCGCCCATTTGTGCTTTTTGTAGCAATAAAATGGCTTTACGTTCATACTCATTTCCCAATGCTAACTGATGTTCAGTTTCACGTTTAGAACGAATATGTGATGCTTTTACTTCTGCTAAACTTCTCAAACTTTCGGCTAAGGCTGTCTTTAATTCTCTAATTTGTTGCTCGATAAGTAAAACAGGGTCTTCGGCTTTTTCTAATTTCTTAGTGATTCCTACTTTTCCAATATTGAAAAGTCGTTTGAATATATCTATCATTTTGAGTGAATTACGTAATTATTTGGCATACTTTTTTTCTAATACATCAAAAGCCTTGTTTATTTTTTGAGAAATTTCAAGGGCTGATTTGTACTTATTGGGTTCGTTATGAAATTTATCAGGGTGATATTTTTTCATCATGGCTTTATAAGTAACCTTTATTTGCTCAAAAGGTGTACCTGGTTGAATTTCTAATGCCTTGAAAGCCTCTAACTCTTCCGATGTCCACAAAGGTGGTGGTGGAGTTTTGTGTGTATGTGTGTGTTGAAAATTGTTTGGTGGCGGAGTTTGTTGCTCTGTTTCCTTCATTTTTCGCACATATTCATCATAGATTTCATCTACAGTTTTATCACCTGCATTAAATTCATCTTTTTCTAAGGCACTATTCAAGTTAGCCTTCAAAACATTAAATAAACGGTTAAACATAGCTTTTTGCTTATTTTTTATAAACTTACGAAATATCCATGAAATAAGTTAGGAAATTATCACTTTTTTTTAGGGTAATATTTTAAAAAGTATCTACTACAATAATTTCTTCTATATTTAGGAAGTATTTAGGATTTAAGGCAACTATGTAAATAAACTTTTTTAGAGTTGCATGATAATTAAACATATAATTCAATGAAAATAAATATTTAAGCTAAATTGTGAAAAGAAAACTTAAAATAGGTATAAATCATAACTAATTATAATTTTTCCCTACCTTTGCGGCACAATAAACAACCTTATTTTTATACAAATTGTTATAATTTATGAATATTGGTATCATCAAAGAAGGGAAAAAAATACCCGATAAACGTACAGCTTTTTCGCCTCAACAATGTAGCGAAATCATGTCTAAATACCCTTTTGTACGTTTTTATGTGCAACCAAGTCCAATTCGATGTTTTAAAGATGCGGAATATGCTGATAAAGGCTGCATGTTACAAGAGGATTTAACACATTGCGATATTATTTTTGGTATTAAAGAAGTTCCTATTCCTGCATTAATTTCAGATAAAACCTTTTTGTTTTTTTCGCATACTATAAAGCAACAACCATATAATCGTAATTTATTGCAAACTATTTTGGAAAAAAATATTTCCTTAATAGACTATGAAACTTTAAAAAACTCAGAAGGTGAAAGGATTGTGGCTTTTGGACGTTATGCAGGACTTGTGGGTGCGTACAATGGGATTTTAACTTATGGAAAAAAATATAACTTATTTGACTTGCAACCTGCTTACTTGCTTTTTGACCGCAAAGAAAAGGACATTGAGTTGGCAAAAGTTAAGTTACCAGCCCTAAAAATAGCTTTGACAGGCAATGGCAGAGTTACCAAAGGAGCAATAGAAATGCTTGAAGCTATGAAAATTCGTAGAGTTTCGGTGACAGAATATTTGCAAAATGATTTTGAAGAGGCAGTTTATACACAACTTCGTTCTGCTGATTATCATAAAAATAGTGATGGAAAAATTTTTGATAATGATTTTTATAGCAATCCAAGTAATTATGAAAGTGATTTTCAGAAGTTTTATCAACA
This sequence comes from Cytophagales bacterium, assembly GCA_043748455.1. Classification (GTDB taxonomy): domain Bacteria; phylum Bacteroidota; class Bacteroidia; order Cytophagales; family Thermoflexibacteraceae; genus JAAFKA01. The sequence goes on along the minus strand of JAYTNF010000267.1, from coordinate 52,572 downwards.
AACAGATATTTTAATTGCCACAGCTTATTGGAATCCCAAGGCACCTCTTTTATTTACCAAAGAGGAAACACAACGCCACGATTTCAAAATAAAAGTCATTGCTGATATTACCTGTGATATTAATGGTTCTATTCCGACAACGGTTCAGGCTTCAACAATAGCAGAGCCTTTTTATGACTTTAATCCTCAAACATTACATGTAGCACCACCATTTAGTAATTCTCAAAATATTACAGTCATGGCTGTTGATAATTTACCTTGTGAAATGCCACGTGATGCCTCCATTGATTTTGGTAATGATTTGATTAACAGGGTGTTACCAAGTTTATTAGTAGCAGATACAGAACAAATTATAGAAAATGCTCTTGTAACAAAACAAGGATATTTAACCCAAAATTTTAGTTATTTAGAAGAATATGTATTGCAAAAAGTGTAATTATATAGGTTTTCTGCATCAAAATCTAACTTTGTCATTCTGAGCTTAGGCAGAATCTGGAGTTGTTAGTTCAAAAACCAATAATTCAGATTTTGCCCAAGCTCAGAATGACAAATTAAACAAATCATAAATGTTAGTATCAAATTATAACTCTACTCACAACCTTTTTTTTGATATTTCGTAAAATACTTTATTAAAATCTTTTTATCAAAATAATTTGTATGAAAATAAGTCTTATAAACAGAAATTTTGAAACAGAATTTGTGTTTCAAACATCACGGAGTGGCGGTGCAGGTGGACAAAACGTCAATAAAGTAGCTACAAAAGTTGCACTGCGTTTTCACGTCTTGGAATCTGCAATACTGACCGAAGATGAAAAAGTATTATTGCAACAAAAAGCAGCAAATCAAATAACAGATGAAGGTTATTTGCAATTAGTTTCACAAGAAGAACGGACACAATTAGCTAATAAACAACGAGTTATCAAAAAGTTTTACCAGTTACTTAGCAAATGTTTTACCAAAGAAACTGTACGTAAACCAACAAAAATTCCTGCCGCAATAGTCAAAAAAAGATTAGAACAGAAACACAAAAATTCAGAAAAAAAAGAAAACCGAAAGTTGCTAATTGATAATTAGCAGCTTTTTTTATGACTTTTTAGCAAATATGTTGCTTATTATTTATATTTTTTTTAAGTTTATTAAAAGCCAATGAATCCTACTAAAATTACCATACATGAAACCTAAATTCTCTTACTTGTTATCATTATCATTATTATTTGCAATTTGCCATACAAAACTCTATGGGCAAGCCCTTTCAGATACCACTTTTAATGCTTCTGTCGCTGAAATTATGAAAATAAAGCCTAAAAGCTCCTTAGAAGATTTGCTAAATACGGAAGTTACCACTGCTTCAAATAGAGCCGAAAAAATTAGTGAGTCTCCTGCCTCAACCATTGTTATTACACAAGATGATATAAAAGTACGTGGTTATGTGAGTTTAACAGAATTATTTCAAGATTTACCCGAAATGGACATTACAACACCTTATGGAGATACTTATCAAAAAGTATATTGGAGGGGCTATCGTACCAATATAGGAACTCCTTATTTAATTATGATTGATGGCGTAATTTTTAATAACCTTTATTTTAATGAAGCTACTGTTTTGGCATCTTTCCCGTTATCTTATATTGATAAAGTAGAAATAGTTTACGGGCCTGCTGCCTCTGTTTATGGTCCTAATGCTTTTATGGGTGTAATCAATATTATTACCAAAAAAAATAGTTCTCAAACTGTAAGTTTGCAAGGAAAAGTAGCAAGCAATCAACGTGGTTATGCTTGGGCAGATATGAACTTTTTTTACCAAAAAAATAAATTCAAATTAAGTATTACAGGCAGACTTGAAAACGGCAATGTCAATCAATTAGTAGATGCAAACAAGTCTTATTGGCTGCAAGATAAATGGTATGCAGACAAACGAATTTGGGGAGATGCGGTGAATAATTCGACCTTAGCAAGCGGAAAATTCTCTTCGCCCGTACAAAATAAAGCTGTTGATCTAAGATTATACTTAGATAAATTAGAAATAGGACTTGCTTATTATGCCACGCAAACAGGTTATGGAATGGTCTATGCTGCTGATGGTTTGGTAAGCAATGGCAAATGGTTACAACCCGAAGTTAATACATATGCCCGTTATAACACAACTATTGGTAATAAATTACTTTCACGCACTTTTTTGCGTTACCGCCAAAGTGGTATTGATAATACTTCTTTTGATTTGGAAGGGTATAATATAACTAATAGTGATACAAGTAAAACTATGCAAATTGGCAATACAATAGTACAACCCAAAGAAACCGCAAGAGTAATGCAATTTACTTATTGGAGTACTCAAAATAGTAGTGTGTCGTTTTATCAAGATTTTGAACTTCGTTTGCGAGAAAATTTATCCATTTTTTCGGGTATTAAATATGAAGTAAAAGATTTGCAAAAGGCTTATGAAACTTATTCTGGGGCATCATTTTATCCTGAATTATTGACAAACTCTGCCATAATTACCCCTTCAACACCTCCAAATTTTTTTGTGCCACAAAATAGAATTTCGTGGATAGATAGAGGAATATATGCACAGGCAAAATGGCAAATTGGTAGCCACCACATTTTACACGCAGGAGTTCGTTATGATGAAAATTCGGCTTATGGTGCAGCACCAACTTTAAGATTAGGTTACACCACCAAATTTAATAAAATAGTTCTAAAAGCATTTTATGGTGAGGCTTTTCAAGAACCCACACCAAGAGTATTATATGGTGGTTGGAAAGGCTCAGGTTCTGACCCAAAATTGAAACCCGAAACATCAAAAACCGCAGAGATAGCCATAAATTATACAACAGCAAGCATAAGTTCTGATTTTAGTTTTTATTATGTAAAATCTGAAAATGCCATTGTAAATTTTGCAGGTGGAGCAAGAAATGCAGGCGAAAGAGAAACCATAGGATTTACCACAAGATTGCAAGGCGTAATTTCTTTATTCAAAGAAACAAAATGGTGGTTAAATTATTCGTGGATTATTAGCGAAAATGAACAACAGTTTGATAGCAAAGGTAACAAAACTTTCAAAGCACCTATTGGAGATTTAGCCTATCACAAAGTTCAATTTGGCATTACAAGCAAATTCACAGATAGATTATCGGCTACGGTTTTTGGTCGTTTTATTGGCAACCGAGAAACTGTAAAAACTAATCCAATACGAAATATTGATGCTTTTATGATGTTTGATAGCAATATTTCTTGTAAAGTTGTTAGAGGAATTACTGCAAATCTAAAAGTTATCAATTTATTAGATACACTTGCCTTTACTATGGGTGTAAATGATGCAGCAGCAGGTGAAGGTCAAGGCACATGGACTAACAGAGCTTGGAATGGAAGTGCAAGTTTTTATAATTCTACAATTCCCTTACCACCAAGAATGTTTATTTTGGGTTTGGGATTTGATTTATAGGAATCTTATTTTGTAAATAGTTGGTGTTATAATAAAATTTACTTGTAAAATTGACTACATAACTTAAAAATTATGTAGTTTTGTTCGGCTATGAACTTATAAAATGACACCACAGCAATTACTCAAACATTATTGGAATTACGATAAATTTCGCCCTCTGCAAGAAGATATTATTTTGGCAGTGCTTAACAAACATGATACACTTGCATTATTGCCCACAGGTGGCGGCAAATCTATATGTTTTCAAGTTCCTGCACTAGCCTTAGATGGAATTTGTATTGTGGTTTCTCCATTAATTGCCCTCATGAAAGACCAAGTTGAGCAACTAAAAAAACGAGGAATTGCAGCTGATGCAGTTTTTTCGGGAATGACCAACAGAGAAATTGACAGAGTTTTAGATAATGCAGTTTATGGAGGTTTGAAGTTTTTGTACGTTTCGCCAGAAAGATTGCAAACAGAAATATTTATGGTGCGGGCAAAAAAAATGAAAATTGCTTTGCTTGCCATTGATGAAGCTCATTGTATTTCGCAATGGGGTTATGATTTTCGCCCTCCATATTTAGAAATTACAGCCTTTCGAGAACTCATTCCTGATGTGCCTTGCATTGCTTTGACCGCAACAGCAACCAAAGAAGTAAAACTTGATATTCAAGACAAATTAGGTTTTAATAAGGTTGCTAATATTATTGCAAACCCAAATACCAAAATAAATAAAGAAGATAAAAAGGAAAGTAAGCAAGGAAGTAGATTCTTTCAGCAAAGTTTTGCCCGTAAAAATTTGTCTTATTCTGTTTTTATGACTGAAAATAAAGAGTCAAAACTATTAGATATTTTGCAAAAAGTTGCGGGTTCGGCGGTAGTTTATGTGCAAAGTCGCAGAAAAGCAGCAATTTTTGCAGATTTCTTGAAACGCAATGGCATTAGTGCAGATTTTTATCATGCAGGTTTGCCTCATGCAGAACGGAGTCGGCGGCAAGATGCGTGGATTAAAAGTCAAATTCGGGTTATTGTGGCTACTAATGCTTTTGGTATGGGAATTGATAAGGCAGATGTGCGAAGTGTGATTCATGTTGATTTGCCGAATAGTTTAGAAGCCTATTATCAAGAGGCAGGACGAGGAGGCAGAGATGAAAAAAAGGCTTATGCAGTGTTGCTTTATAACCAAAATGATGTGAATGATTTGAAAAAGAAAGTAGAAAACTCTTATCCAAGTCCTGAAACTTTGAGAAAAGTGTATCAGCAATTAGCAAATTATTATAATTTGGCTGTTGGTAGTAGTGCTTTTGCAAGTTATGATTTTGAAGTATTGGACTTTCAAAAAAACTTTCAACTTGATGCCATTACCACTTATTATAGCATTAAACAATTAGAACAAGAAGGATTTATACAAGTTTCAGAAGCATTTTATTATCCTTCAAAACTGCTTTTTACGATTAAAAATACAGAATTATATGCTTTTCAAATTGCAAACTCTAATTTAGATAGCATTATTAAAACCATTTTACGCATGTATGGTGGTGATATTTTCAATAATTTTACCAACATTAATGAACAACAAATTGCAAAACAAATGCACACAGACACCAAAACTGTTTTGCAACAATTACAGTTTTTGCACCAATCTAATGTAATTTCTTATAGTCCACAAAAAGATAAATCGCAACTTACTTTTACAACACCACGTTTTAAAGCTGATGAATTGCCGATTGATATTGCAACCTTAGAAAAATTTAAGCAACGAGATATAGAAAAAATGCAGGCAGTTGTTCATTATACACAACACAAACAGCGTTGCAGAACCCAATTACTACTTGAATATTTTGACGAAATAACAGATAATACTTGTGGAATTTGTGATGTGTGTTTGCAAAATAAGAAAAATGGTGTGTCGCAAATTTCATATATAACTATGGTTAAAACAGTTTTGCAAGATAAAAATCTATCTTTAAAAGATTTAATTGCAACAATAAAACCTACAAATACTCAAGAATTTATTACAGAAATTCAAGAACTGATTGCAAGCAAAGAACTAAAACAAGGAGAAAATGGTGAAATTGGATTGCTAAAATAGTTAATAAAATTTGTAATTGTTTAGGTACGTTGCCTAAACCATTGCCAACCTATAAAAGTTAATACCTAATGTAAGTTGCGTAATGAATTGTACCGCACCCTTTAGGGTGCAAGGTCATTGTAAAATAGCAATTAAATCGTTAAATTGATCTCATTTTAAAGGTTTTTGATAAATTTGCCATGCAAATTTATCAAAAACCTTGCACCCTAAAGGGTGTGGTACATTCTATGCAACTTACATTACCTAAACAATCTACAAAATTATACTTGTGAGCATTAAATTTAGTTAAAAAGTTTATCTTTGTCTTATCAAACAAGGTTAAAACACAACTTATTTATGAAATCATTTTTAATTATATTATTCTTTTTTGTAATCATAGCATTACAAGCATCATCACCACCAAAAAAATACTTAAATTACAGTCCAAAAAGTAATGGTTGCACACAGGAATATAAGTTTTTTTTCAAAAATCAGCACAACGATATATTTTGGATAGGCGAAAACCGTTATGGAGAGTGTGGCGAATCACATTTGATACAAATTTCGGTAGATGAAAAAACTCAAGGCGAAAAATCACAAAATAGTCGTGCAGTGATTACAGAATCTAAGATTTTCAATGATTGGGAATGGTTAGAAAAGGCAAAACAAACCTTAAAATTAGAAGAATTTATTATTCAAAAGGCAGAAAATGGGGTTATTGCTTTTCCTGCCATGGAATTATATATTTCGCCACCGCCAAATGATATTCAGTTGCAAGCCTCAAAAAATGAAAATTTCCCTAATGATTGTGCAAAAATATGGAACAAAAATAAGGGAAAAGCAGGTATTTGCATGCCAATTACGAAAGGACTAAAAACTGATTTAGTTTATTATTATCAAGATGGTTTGTATTTTAATTATACAATAGATAAGGTCTATATTTTTCCTTTAAGTCGTTATTTGGTGCTGTTCACAAAAAATCAAAATTTTTGTAATGGGGAAAATACTATGCATGGTTTTATGATTTTCCGATTTGAAACGGTAAAATGAGAGTTTTGTAAATTGTCATTTTGATACAAGTTGATGCGAAATGTTGCACTAACTTGTATCAAAATGACAAAATAACTTAGCTGTACCACTATAATTTTGCTCCAAAAGCCAAATCTCCTGCATCTCCTAACCCTGGAACTATATAAAATTTATCATTCAAATCTTTATCTAATGCACCAAGCCATAAATCGTGTTTTGGCAACTCTTTGGTAATGCAATCTACACCTGCCTGACTTCCTATCACACAAGCCACATGAATATGGGCAGGTTTTCCAACTTTTAATAAGGCTTGGTATGTTTTTACTAATGATTTACCAGTTGCTAACATCGGGTCTATTAAAATCAGTGTTTTTCCTTCAATACTTGGAGAAGTTGCATAGTGCATTTCTATTTCAAAATCGTGATTTTCGTCAGCCTTACCTCTATATGCACCAATAAAAGCATTTTCTGCCTCATCAAAAACATTGAGAAAGCCCTGATAAAATGGCAAACCAGCACGCAAAATGCACACTAAAACAGGTTGTTCTTTCAACAATTTTGTTTCTGCAACTGCCAAAGGTGTTGTAATATTGCGGGTTACATAATCCATTTTTTTCGAGATTTCATAAGCTAAAATTTCGCCAATTCTTTCTAAATTTTTGCGAAACCGCATGCTATCTTTTTGGACATGGACATCTCGTAAATCTGCCAAAAAATGATTTGCTACCGAAGGTGTGTGATGAAGTACAAACATATTATAAAATTTTAGGTTTTGAAATTTTAGATTTTGAAATTTTAGATTTTGAAAATCTTAGGTTTTAAATTTTTCTGCAAAGTAATATAATTTGTTATTTAATCTTAATTTTTTAGCTAACAAAACTGTTTTTTATAAAAAAAATGTAACTTTGTCAAAAGATAAATATAATAATTTATTTTTGTCATTCTGAACTTACGAAGAATCTGATGCTATAATTTCAGATTCTTCGCAAGTTTAGAATGACAAAAAGTTACTTTTATAAGCAAACTTAAAATTACTCAAATGAAAATATTAGCTTTTTTGCTTATTTTATTAGCAATAGATTTGCCAGACGTGAATAGAATTGCTAAAATAAACCAACTTAAAGAAGAAGCAGCTTCTGCTTACAAAAATAAAAGATATGCTGTTGCTATTAACCGTTATGAAACTTTGTTGAATGAATTTGGTGAAAAAGATGAGAAATTGCAACTCAATCTTGCTCATGCATATTACCAACAAGCACCAGATAGCAGTGCAACCAAGCAATATGAAAAATTAAAATTTGCAACTGATAAATATATTCGTTCTGTTGCAGAGCAGCAGCTTGGCAATATTTGTATGAAAAAGCAACCTTTGTCAAAAGAAGAATTAACTGAGGCTTTGGAGCATTATAAAAATGCTTTGAAAGCTGATGCCAAAAATGAATCGGCTCGTACAAATTATGAAATGGTCAAAAAAATGTTAGACCAGAAAAATAAGCAACAACAACAAGATAACGAGCAGAATAAAGACCAAAACAAGGAACAAAAAGACCAGAAAGAGCAAGAGGAAAAAGAAAATAAGCAGGACAACAAACAAGATTCCAAACAGCAAAAACAAAAACAGGAGCAAGAGAAAAAAGAACAACAGGAAAAGAAAGAAAAAGAGGAGCAGGAAAAGAGAGAAAAAGAGAAACAAGAGCAGAAAAAGGAACAGGAAAAAAAGCAAAAAGAAGCACAAGGTGGTGATAAAAAAGACTCAAATGGCGATAAAAAACAAGCCGAAAGAGATAATGAAAGTAAAGACAAAGGTAAGGAAAAAGAACAAGCTCAGTCTAAACTTCGTTCTGAAAGATTGCAGCAAATGAATATGACCGAAAATCAGGCAAAAATGGTACTTGATGCCATGAAAAGTACAGAAGTTCAGTATTTGCAACAAAGTCAGAAACGTGCAAGCAAAAAAAGTGATAAAACTAAACCCGATTGGTAATGGAAAACACAGACATACGTCCGTCATTGGGCATCACAATAGGAGATTTTAATGGCATTGGTGTCGAGGTTATTTTGAAAACTTTGGCAGATGTGAGAATTTTAAAAGCCTGTAAACCAGTGGTTTATGGCTCGGCAAGAATCTTTGCAAAGTATAAAAAGTTGTTATCTATTGAAAATGTCAATTTTCATACAATTCAGTCTGCGGAATTTGCAGTAGATAAAAAGATAAATTTGGTAAATTGCTGGGAAGATAATCTCGAAATAGAACCAGGGAAAATTACACAAGAAGCAGGAAGAGCATCTTATTTGGCTTTGGCACGTTGCACAGAAGACCTCAAAAACCGACATTTAGATGCAGTTGTTACTGCACCAATTAATAAACTGACTATACAAAGTGCAGATTTTCCTTATCCTGGGCATACAGAATATTATGCTGCAAACTTTGGAAAAGGTGATAGTTTGATGCTTTTGGTAAGTGAAGTATTGCGAATTGGTACAATTACTTCGCATATTCCACTGAGCCAAGTTTCAGAATATATTACACAAGATAAAATTATAAAAAAAGCTAATATATTACTTAAATCATTACAAGATGATTTTGGTATTCGCAAACCTAAAATTGCAGTTTTGGGGCTAAATCCTCATGCGGGCGAAGGTGGTTTGTTGGGTGGTGAAGAAAATAATGTCATTATTCCTGCCATTCAATCTTTGAAAGAAAAAGGGCATCTTGTTATGGGTGCATATCCTACTGATGGTTTTTTTGGCTCTGGACAATACAAAAAATATGATGCAGTCTTGGCAATGTACCATGACCAAGCTCTAACACCGTTTAAAATGCTTTCTTTTGAAGATGGTGTAAATTTTACTTCGGGTTTGTCTATTGTGAGAACTTCTCCTGACCATGGCACTGCTTATGATATTGCGGGAAAAGGTGTGGCTGATGAAAATTCTTTTCGTGCAGCATTATTCTTGGCTTGTGATACTGTAAAACATAGGCTTTTAAGCATTATGGAAAAAAATAGCAGAGAACGTGAGAAAGGTATCAGAGAGAAAGAAAAAATTAATATTAAATCGGAAAGGTAATTTTAAAAGCCATGACAACAGAAGCTATTATTTTTATGTTATTCTCGCAACTTAGCATTACGTCTATAACAATTTATTTTTTTTATAGGGTTTTGAGGAAAAAATAATTGTAGTGTGGACTTTAAGTCCACACTACAATTATTTATTTTGATTTTAACATTTTTGCTTCTATGCAATGTTGTGTGTGTGGAACTGCACGTAACCTTTCTTTTGAAATAAGTTTTCCTGTATCAATACAAATGCCATAAGTACCATTTTTAATTCTAATAAGTGCATTTTCTAATTGGATAACAAATTTTTGTGTACGGGCTGCTAATTGGTTTAATTGTTCTTTTTCCATAGAATCAGCACCATCTTCTAATGATTTTAAACTGCCTAAATTATTATCTTCACCTGTTGCTTTGTGGGAAATAGAATTTTTTAGTTGCGATAATTCACTTTTTGACTGTACTAATTTATCAGAAATTAGAATCTCAAATTCTTTTAATTCGGCTTCTGAATAACGAAGCTTGTCATCAACAATGGTTTTCATATATAGTAAAGGTAATTAACGGTGAAACTTTAGTAAATTTTTTGCAAAGGTACTACTTTATTTATATTTTTACCAATTTATTACAAGTATTTTTATGAATAAATCATTAACAGACATTGCTAAAAATAAACAAAAAATTAATATTTTTATTTGATAGGTAGAAATATAAAATTAGGTCAATAATTTAGTAAAAAATAAGTAAAAAACTAAATAAAATATTATTGCTGATTATAACAATTTTTATTCCAATTTATTATAACTTAATAATAGATTGACAAAAATGCTATGAATACTATGTTTTATTACGAATATGCTATAAAATAGTTGCTTTAATCAATAGTTTTTTATAAAAATTCGCTAAAAAATAACTATTTTCAATAGTTGTAAATCAGAAATAGTTAGTGATTTGGAATAAACACCTGATTAAAATATTTTTGCATTTTATTTTTGTCATTCTGAGCAAAGCGAAGAATCTGGCGTATTGTATTAGATTCTTCGCTTTGCTCAGAATGACAAAAAATATAAATGAGTTAGCTTGGAAATTATTTTTTGGGGTTCAGTAGAAATTGTCATGCTTTTTTATCAAAAATGAAAATTTAGTACATTTAATTTAATAAGTTATCACTAAGCTATAAGTTTATGACACAAAATATAAAACAACCTAAAAAACGGTTTGCTATCACAATTTTGATTAGCATTATTTTTAGTGCCATAGTTATAGCTTTTTTAGTTTATCATGAATCTATTATTTATGGTTTGGGGCAACTGCATGGACAAGTTAAAATTTTGCGAAATGTAAGACCTGTTTCAGAGGTTTTGACAGATTCTACCTACTCTGATTCTACCAAAAATTCGTTGAAATTAATACAAGAAATTCGTCAATATGCCGAAGATTCCTTAGGTATCAATCACACAGATAATTACACAACTTTTTATGAACAATATAAAAAACCTTTATTATGGAATGTTACAGCTTGCGAAAAATATCGTTTAGAACCATATCATTGGAAATTTCCTATTGTTGGTAGTTTTTCTTATAAAGGTTTTTTTGATAAGCAAAAAGCTGATAATGAATTACTTAGCTTAAAAAATAAAGGCTATGATACAGATTTATATGCTGTTTCTGGTTGGTCAACCTTAGGTTTTTTGCAAGACCCAATACTCTCGCAATGGCTGCTATATTCGGAAGGCAAATTAGCAAATCTAATTATTCATGAGCTTACACATAGCACATTATATGTCAAAAATAATGTTTCTTATAATGAAAATTTAGCAAGTTTTGTAGGTGATTTGGGTGCAAAAAAGTTTTTAGCTTATAAATATGGCACAGATTCCAAAGAACTGAAACATTATCTAGAATCACAAACTGATGCAGAAACCTTGAGGAATTTTGTGTTAAAATATGCACAAAAATTAGATAATCTGTATAAAAGTTTCCCAAAAAATAGGACTTTATCTGATTGTGAAATCGCAAAGCAAGAGTTTATCAAGGAATTTGTATTGAAATTGCAAGACGAAACATTTTATAATCATAATTATTGCAAATATTTTGATGACGAAATGCCAAATAATACATTTTTTATGGGTTTTATGAGATATTATGACCAGCAACAGGTATTTAAAGAACAATTTGAAAGGCAATTTCATAGTGATTTTAATCTGTATATGAAATATTTAAAAGAAACTTATCCACATTTGTTGTAAATTTTGATACAAAAAAGTTAAATAAAGTAAGTTATTTTTTGTAATTTTGTAAAAAAAAACTTATGAAATATCTATACCACAACCTATTTATTAGTCTATTTATTAGCTATTTACTACTTAATTTTCCTGTGCTTTTTGCACAGACTTCGCCTCAAGACTTTAAAAATATGTATAATTATGGCAAAAGTTTGATTGAGGCTCAACGGTTTGAACTTGCCACTGATGCTCTAAAACCTGTTTTAGTACGTCATGAAAATAATGCTTTTTTTGAATACGCACATTTTTATTATGCTTACACTGCATTTCAGCAAAAAAAATATACCATAGTTATTACAACTTTAAAAACTGTGTTGCAAAGTTCGGGCAACTTAAAAAAACATGACGAAATTTGTTATTTATTAGCAAATGCCCTTTTTCTTAATAATGAAATTGTAGAGGGTGCTGCAATAATACAAAAAATATTAAACCCAACATTGAGAAAAGAAGCAGCAAGCATGCAAGCCAATTTTATTGTTCAAGCAAATAATATCAATGACTTAAAACAACTTTATATCAGCTATCCAAATGATAAACATATTAGTTTTCGTTTGTGGCAATTACTTACAGCCCCCAATTATCAGATAAATAATCAAGCAAATAGTCAAATAAATGATAAAGTTTTGCTAACAGAATTACAAGCAAAACATACAGAAATTACGAGAAATACTCAAAATACGACACCTAATATTTCTCAAACTCCTTCAATTTCTAGTGAAATAGCTACTCAAAATGATACAACACAAACCATAGAAGTAGCTTTATTATTACCTATGTTGTTGAAAGACACGGAAGTAGATAAGGTGCAACGCAAAAATCAGTTTGTGATAGATTTCTATTATGGTTTGATGGTAGCACAAGAAAAGCTACGAGAAGAAGGCATCAACACAAATTTATATTTGTATGATACTGAAAAAAGTGAGCAGAAAATTAACAATATTCTTAGAAATCCAACCTTACAAAATGCTAATTTAATCATAGGGCCTATGTTTCCAAAAGATACACCACCTGTTTTAGATTTTGCTATGGCAAATAATATTGTGCTTGTCAATCCACTGACAAATAATGCAGATGTGCTAAAAAAATACCTTCATGCTTATCTAACCGAGCCAAGTTCTGAAGCCATGGGAAGCAAGGCTGCAAAATATGCTTTGAGTAATTTTTCAGATACAACGATTATTTATTTTGGTAATCAACGTCAAGATTCCATATTAGCTTATAGTTACATGCAAAAATTTAAGGAATTAGGCGGACAAGTGGCTATTTTTAAAAATATTTCTGCTATAAAAAATGCTTTTCAATTAGTTTCTACTGACCTTGCAAAATATGTTGGTAAACCAACCAAAGCATCTGTTTTTGTGGCTGTTGTTGACCAAACTCTTGCTGTAAATTTATTAAGTGGTATTCTGTCAAATAATTTAAGTGTTCATATTTTGACTACACAAGATTGGTTAGATTTTAAACAAGTTACCTACGAGCAGTATGAACAGGCACGTGTGCATTTTTTGTTTAATTCTTACTTAGATTATTATACTTCGGTAGTGCGTGAATTTGATACAAGATATATTGACAAATCTAATATGATTCCTTCACGTTTTTCATACTCAGGTTATGATGCTTTGTATTATTTTGCTAAAATGATGCGTAAATATGGAAAAGATATTCGCAAAGGTGTTGAAAAAAATGAAAAAATAGAAGGTTTGTTGTTACAAGGTTTTGATTATCGCAATGGAAATGATAATCAACGCTTGGCAATTGGTATGTTTAAAGATGGGAAATTAGAAATATCTTATCTCGAATAATATTTTATGATGTACCACATTTTTTAGGTTATCGCAAATAAGAATTAAACCTTAAATCTCAATAATTTCTACATCAAAGCAACAGATAATTACTAAGTTTAGTGGTTATCTGTTGCTTTTTTAATAGACTTTTTGTAAAAGTAAGTCTTTTTGATAACAAATTTCTTCTTTCAAACTTAGATTTTTCACTTTGTTTAGTATGACAAATACTTTTAGGAGAAGTCTATTGGAATATTTTGTGTAATATCTCTTAAAAATAGCACAAATTAATAACTTTTTTCTTAAATTTCGTTAAAATACGTTGTAGATTAAATCATCATTTTAAACATTTTACTTATGATAATGTACCATAAACTATTTTCCAAATTAGGTAGCTTACTTTTAATAAGCTGTTTATTTTTTGGATATGGGCAATTTTTGTTTGCACAAGATTTGCAAAAAACTTGTGGTTTTGACCACATTCACAGAAAAGTTATGCAAGAAAATGCTGAATACAAGAAAATTGTAGAGGCAAATGAGGCAGCTATTCAAAAATATATACAATTAGGCAAAGGAGGTAGAACAGAAGGCACTGTCTATAAAATTCCTTGTGTGGTGCATATTATACATACAGGAGGGGCAATAGGCACTTCTTATAATCCTACTGATGCTACTATTACTACTATGATTAGTAATATGACAAAGGCTTTTCGTAACCAAGCACCTTATACTTCGGGTGTAGGAACTGATGTAGAAATAGAATTTGAATTGGCAAAACGCAGCCCAACCTGCACTGCCACTACAGGAATTAATAGAGTAAATGGAAGTGGCTTGGCAAATTATGTGGCTGGTGGGATAGGAACAGGTGGTGCAGCTGACGCAGACGTAAAAGCACTAAGCATTTGGTCAAATATAGATTACTACAATATTTGGATAGTAAATAAAATAGATGGTAATGATGGTAACTCTGGCACTTTTACCGCAGGTTATGCCTATTTCCCTGGTGCTTCTGCTAATGTTGATGGAACAGTGATGTTAGCCTCACAAACAGGTTCTGTTACTACCATTACTCACGAATTAGGACATGCCTTAAATTTATTCCATACTTTTGAGGGAAGCAGTGGCGTTGGTGTTTGTCCTCCAAATGGAACTTGTACGGTTGATGGTGATAAGGTTTGTGATACTGCCCCACAAGATGCCAATCATTTTCAATGTGCTACTAATGTTTGTGGTGCTACAACAGTATTGCCAAACTATATGAGTTACTCTAATTGTGCAACAAGAGATTACACAGCAGGACAATCTACACGTATGCGTGCTGCCTTAACTACTTTGAGGTCAGGACTTATAAGTTCCCAAGCATTGGTTGCACCTGTTGGAGCAATTACAGCTTCAGCTTGCACTCCAACAGGTAGTGGATTATCGGCAGGTAGAGGAGTTACATCATTTACATTTAATACAATTAATGCGGTTTCTGACCATGCATTTGGTGATAATGCAAACTATGTAGATAGAAGTTGTTTGCAACAAACTACTGTGGCAGCAGGTGCAACTATAGCTTTTAATGTAGCCACTTCTGTAAATGCAAGCAACATTAAAATATTTATAGATTATAATAATAATGGAGATTTTACAGATGCTGGTGAACAAGTATTTGTAGGACTTTCAACGCTAAATGGTGCTATTTTTGATATTAATAGCAACATTACGATTCTTGCAGCAGGCATTACTGTGAGTACACCATTACGTATGCGAGTTGTATCTGGAGGTGGAACAGCCGCAAGTCTTACATCTTGCAACGTAAATACGGGTCAAGCCGAAGATTATGGCATAACAATTATACCAGCCTCTCTTGTACCAACTATCACACTTTCAGCAGCAGCCCTAACAGCTTTTAGCTCTTGTGCAGGAATTGTTTCAGCAAATCAGAGTTATACAGTTGCAGGTTCTAATTTGACTGCGGATATTGTTATTACTCGTCCAAATGCAAATTTTGAAATTTCTACAAGTGCAGGCAGTGGTTTTACAAATACCTTAACTTTAACACAAACAGCAGGAACTGTTGGCACAACAACAATTTTTGTTCGCCAAACCACAACAGCAGCAAATGCAGCAAGTGGAAATATTACACACACAAGCACAAATGCAACTCAACAAGATAAAGCAATTCCACCAAGTATTGTCAATGCTTTGCCAACTATGACGGGTATAAGTGTTGCTAATGTCAATACTGTGGCTACTTCATTTAACTTAGCATACACAAGCACAGCAGGCACACCTGACCAATATTCAATTACAACAGGTGCAGTTGTTATGGCAGGGTTTGCTACAATTACCAACGCAATGTTAGGAACTTCGCCTTTGGCAATTAGCATTCCTGCAAGTGCAGCCAATACTTATGATTTTAATTTAACACTTAGAAACAGTACAACAGGTTGTGTATCGGCAGTAATTCCCTTTACTTTAACAGTTTCTGCGGCTCCAACACCAGTAATTACGTTGAGTGCGGCATCTTTAACAGCTTTTAGTGCTTGTGCAGGAACAGCCTCAGCTACCCAATCTTACACAGTAGCAGGAGTAAATTTGACAGCAGATATTGTAATTACAGCTCCTACAGGTTTTGAAATTTCCTCCACAGGAGCAGCACCATTTTCTACGAGCTTAAATTTAACACCTATAATTGGAACAGTTGGCACAACGACCATTACAGTACGTCAAACTTCAAGTGCCACAAACGGTGCTAATGGAAATATTACAAACGCCAGCAATGGTGCAACCACACAAAATAAAGCTATTCCTATAAGTATAGTAAATGCTTTGCCAACCATAAGTGGAATTGCGGCAGCTAATGTAAATACGGCTGCAACTTCGTTTAGTTTGGTTTACACAGGCACAACAGACTCTCCTGACCAATATAGTATTCTAAGTGCAGGAACAGCAACACCAATGCCAAGTTTTACACCTATTACTAATGCAAGTTTAGCAACTTCGCCTTTAACTATTACCATTCCTGCAAGTGCTGCCAATACTTATACATTTAATTTAACAGTTAGAAATAGCACAACAGGTTGTGTATCGGCAGTAATTCCCTTTACTTTGACGGTAACAGCTCCTGTTGGCACAATTCTCTTAGTCAATCCTGCGGGAACAGGTAGCACCAAATTAGTTACAGTTATTGCAGCAGATTGGGCAAACAAAGCATATCCAAGTCTACAAGCTGCCTTAGATGTGGCTATTTCTGGAGACCAAATTTGGGTAAAACAAGGCACACATTTACCCACAAAAGATGCCACAGGAAATGCAGCACCTACCGACAACCGAACAAAAACGTTTAAAATTCCAAACGGAATAAGTGTTTATGGTGGTTTCCTTGCAACAGAAACACTTTTGACTGCTCGCAATGCAACTACAAATGTTACCATATTGTCGGGTGATGTTGGCGTGGTAGCAACTGACATAGATAATTGCTATAATGTCGTTGTAATAACTAATAATGCAACGGACACTCGTCTTGATGGTTTTACAGTTGAAAAAGGACATGATGACAGAGCTTCAGAACAATATGGTCAAGGAATTTATATTGATGCTTCACGTGCTATTATTGTAAATTGCATTGTTACAAATAATATTGGCGTTGGAAATGCAACGAGCTCCTATAAATTTGGAATTGGCATTTATATTGGTGGAACTCCTGTTGGGGCAACACCACAAGTACAAATACTTAATTCTACAATTAGCAATAATATAGGTGCTTCTGGTGGTGCAGGTATAAATATAGGACTTGATGGTACTATACTTATTAGGCATTGTATATTTAAAGGCAATATTGCATCTGCACAAACTGCTGAAATAGGTACAGGTGGTGCTTTTCAAATTGGAAGTTCAACGGCTATTGTCAATCTTGAAAATAGCTTACTTGTGAATAATGTAGGAAATGGCACAGCAGATGATGGTGGAGGTGCTATAATGATGTATCAAGGTACTTTAAATGTAAGTAATTGCACCATTGCAAATAATAGTACCACAGGAAGTGCAGGTGGTGGTATTCGCAAAAGTGCATCTACAAATACAAACCTTACTGTAAATAATAGCATTATTTATGGCAATACCTCTGTTAATTCAGTTATTGCCAATGACATACAAATTGCCCCAGGTTTTGGTGGAACTTTTGTTGTCAATAATAATTTGCTACAATGTCCAGTGCCAGCAGGTGCAACAGGAACAGGAAATATTAATAATAATCCTCGTTTTGTGAGTGCAACAGATTTCAGCTTGCAAACCAATTCGCCTTGCCTAAATGTTGGTGATAATACACTTATTCCCGCAGGAGTTACAGTTGATTTAGCAAATAATGGCAGAACTTTTGGCACTTCGGTTGATATGGGGGCTTATGAATTACAAGCTGCTGCGGTGGCTGCACCTGTTCCTTCGCTTAGCATTGCAGCTTCACCCGCAGGAGCTATATGTGCAGGAGCAAGTATTACCTTTACGGCAACACCTACAAACGGAGGCACAACGCCAGCTTATCAATGGAAAGTGAACGGAGGAAATGTTGGCACAAATAGCACCACCTACACCACAACAACTTTAGTAAATGGTGATGTAATAACTTGCGAAATGACACCTATAGAAATTTGTAATACTTATGCAAGTAATGGAATTACGCCTATAATCAACATAATTTATGTGCGTACAGATGGCAATGATGCAAACTCTGGTTTTGCAAACACACCAGCAGGTGCAAAATTAACCATTCAAGCAGGCGTAAATGCAGTAAATGATGGTTGCACCTTAGTTGTAAATGCAGGCACATATAATGAAAGTATAAACATAACAGGCAAAGGTTTTAGACTTGAATTGTCTGGTCTAGCCTATGTTAGAGATTGGACAATGGACAATGTAGGTAAAACAGTGGCAGTTACAATATCGGCAGGTAACTTATTCATTAACAGATTGTTAGACATGAAAAATGGAACTTTAGCAACTGCCAATCGGATAATTATCAATGCCACATCAACCGAACAAGGTATGATTATTAATAGTGGAGGTATAATTACGGGCAATATGTTAGTAAATCGTTATTTGCAAGCAAATACAGGCACATCAGGCTTAGGCTACCGTTTTGTGAGTTCACCAACAAGTAACGCCATTTTTCAACAAATGATGGAGCTTAATCCCATTGTCAATCCTGCATTTAATGGTGCGGCTTTCCCTGGTCGTATCACACCATTTCCAACACTGTATAGCTATAATCCAGCTTTGGCTGGAGACCCTGCAAAAACTTTTATCACCTCTCCATTTCCCGAATTTGATAAAGGCTGGGTTTCTCCAAATGCTTTGACTGATGCTATGACAGCAGGCAGAGGCTACACAGTCAATACATCGGCAAATCAAGTTGTGGGTATTGCAGGTTTACTAAACAATGGCAATGTAACAATTCCTGTTTCTATGGGAAATGCTGCATCTTTGGGCTATAATTTAGTTGGCAATCCTTATCCTTCGCCAATAAAATGGAGTTTGGTAAAAGCCTTGTCTCCAAATGTAAATGATGCCATTTATCAAAACATGGCAACAGGACAATATACAGGTTCTTGGGCAAGTTATGTAAGTGGCGTAGGTGTAAATGGTGCAACAGACAATATTGCAGTGATGCAGGGCTTTTTTGTTATTGCAAATGCTGCAGGAAATCTAAACTTTGCAAACTCTACTCGTGTAACAACTTACTCAAATCCAAATTCTTTTAGAACAGAAGATGACAAAGTTACAGATAAAAATGCAACTAAAAATAACGGTTTATTGCGTTTGGCAATGACAAATTCAGCAAATAAAACTGATGAAACTGTTATATATTTTACTGATAAGGCAACACAAAACTTTGATAGCCAATATGATGCCTACAAGTTTCAGTTAAATGGTGGCAATTTTTCAAATATTTATACCACAAACGACAAAAATTTGTTTGCTATCAATGCTTTGCCAAATTTAACAGATGATTTGGTTGTGCCAATAGTTGTTCAGTCTTGGAATGGTGGCGTACAAAAAATTGCGATGACCGAAAAATTGAATTTCACAAGAGAAGTGCAAGTATTTTTGAAAGATAATTCTACAAATACTTTGCATGATTTTTCAAAAGGAACTTTTGAATTTACAGCTACTTCTGGGATAATTGCAAACCGTTTTGAGATTGTTTTCAAACCACAATTTACAACAGCAGAATTGCAAGGAGATAACCTAAATGTCTATCCAAATCCAAGTTCAGAAGTTTTAAATATTTCTATTGGAGATGACTATAAAGGTGAATTAACTTTGCGTTTAACAGATGTTTCAGGTAGAGAAGTTTGGACTGCACAAGCAAAAAAAATAAGCAAAATCTACGAAAATTCTGTAAATCTTAGCAATTTGGCTTCTGGAACTTATCTTTTGGAGGTTTCAGGTGCTAAGAAAATGGTCAAGAAAATAGTAAAAAATTAAACTTTTAATATCGGCAGCGGCTTTTAACTCTGCCGATATTTCTTTTCAATTTGATAAAGACACTTAAAAGTTATCAGTATCAAACTACAAAAATACTTTTCTCAAAACCAACTTTCTAAATATTAAAACTCAAAATTTGGTTTTGAAAAACCTAATCCAACATCAGCCTTGTAAATAAAATATGCTTAAATTTCCTCAGAATAGCAATAATTTTGAGTAAATCTTCTTTATCCAAACTGTCATAAGACTTTGAAATACAATATTCTTTGCCTTCCATAATAATAAAAGTCCATTGTTTTCCAACAACTTCTATTCCATACAAAGGCTTATTATTTTGATTTTTTTGTTGTGCAATGAGAAAAGCCTCTAAAAGTTGTGCCATCGAATCTCCCGAAGGATTTTTATTAGGTTTATATTCCTGAAAGTGGAAATATGGATGGCTAAACACATCTAAAATCCCTTTTGCTATCATAAAATCAGATTTTACAGTGAGTTTAGTTCCTTCTACGGTTGCTGAAATCTGTTTATCAAAAAAAGTAACAATACCATCACCATCAATCAAATGCCCTAAGTCAATAATTGCAGCAATAAATTTCATTTTCAAATCTTCTTCACTCCAACCTGCTAAATTTTTTTTGGCTTCAAGTAATTTTCGGTCAAAATTACCTTGCTCTACCATATCAAGTGCTGGATTTTCCACTTCCGTCCATTCTTCTAACAATGGCGTATAGTAAGTAGTAATTCTATTGAGTTTGAATAGCAAAATCAAATCTCCTTCTTTATATTCTTTGCCTTTTGTTTCTGCTTGATTTATATTTTTCTTAGTTGCCATAGTAATTTTTTTCTCAAATATAGTTGTTTTTTATAGAAAAAGCAATTTCATAAGACCAAAATAATTTCTAAAATAACGCAGTCATCTGCACCCTTCCCACGTGGGCAACTGCTTGATTTTCAGATTTTCTGCCATCATAAATCAACGTAAGTTGCAAACCATTTGACAATCTTTGTTGCCAATTTATGCTCCAGGTCAAATTCACACCACGTTGCAAAGCCTCCAACATTTCATAACCAACAGGCGAATTAGCATCTCCCGAAAAATCAATATTCACAACTCGAAAACGTGCAGAAACAGTCCTTTTTACAGCTTCTGCCCAACGAATTTCAGTTGAAAACTCATTTAAAATAGCTGTTTCTGTACTTTTGTCATTAAAAATATTGCGTTTATTGTGCAAAATATAGCTTGTTGTCAATCGAAAGGCTTGTGAAGGTTGCCAAGAAAATTCGGGTTTTAGTTGCCAAGATGCAATCAAATAATTACGATTTTCGAGAAAGTCTGATAAATTTTGTTTTTTGTCCGTAACAAGCACCAATTTTGTGTTAAATTTCGTACCAATATTACATCTAATAGCAGCTTGTAATTCTTCTGTACTGCGACTTTCAAAACCATTTGTTAGTAGCTGTTTTTGTGCAGAATTTAAGTAGCCAAACTCCAAACCAAAGGCAGGAGAAGTACGGTTATAAAAAATTGTAGCCCGCAAAACATCTTGTTTTGACTGTAAAAATTTATCATTTGAGTTTATTGCAAATGGTAAAAAACGGCTAAGAAAATTATTTTCTGTAATTTTTTTATTCACAGCCCACGAAGCAATAACACTAATTTTGCTCAATGTTTTCAAAATTTTTCCTTGTTCTATCCATCTTTTTGGCAATGTAATATTCAGACGGTAAGTAAAATTATTGCTAAATGCTGGTATATATTCATCTGTTGGAGTGAAGATTTTAATGTAATTTTTTTCATCGGGATTAATTGCCAAATAAAATTCATTCAACTCTTGCAAGCCATTTTTATTGTCATCACGCCACGTATGCGTGCCTGTACCTGTATTTACGAGTATAAAACGAAATTCACGTTTCAATTCTCTTGCAGTTGCAGTTGCTAAGGTTAATTCAGATTTTACAATTTCTTTTAAAAAACTCCTATTCCAGTCAATTCTGCCCATGACAGTTTCTTCTAATTTTGCTATTTTTTTAGTGCTATTTGTGCTATCTATTATTAAGTTTTCTAAATTACGATATGTAAAAACCAAATTAAATAATTTTGCACCTGTTTGTTTTCTGATAGCAATATTCAAAGTTTGTGCATTCGTATTATCTCGCAAAATTCCCAAAAATGGTGATTTGTCTGTTCGCAAAGCAAAATCTGTTTGATAAATCCATTTTGAACTATCACCATTTCTAACATAAATTTTATGTTCTGTAAAATTCATTGCAGTTGAAATTATACTATCAGAATGAGTTTTTTCTATCTTGTTTTTGTCTAAATTATATTGATAACCTGTAATAAATTGTGGTAATTTGTAATAAATATTACTTCCAAAACGCAACCAATTTGCTGTATTTTTACTTTGTTCATTATTCATTACAAACAAATTAAATTGCGAATAAAACTTGCCAAAAGACTTTGCCAAATCCACAGTTTGCTGAAAACCATTAATATCAAAATTGTTATTAATACCTCGATTTCTGCGTGTGTGTTTCAATTCTATATAATTTTGTAGATTTTTTTGCAAACGAATTTGTGCATTAATGATGTGGTCGTCTTGTGGTTTTTGCGTGGTATTTGTAGCCGACCAATCTCGGTCAAATTCTATATAACGAAACCTATCAATAGGACTGAAATAGGCATTATCATATTCATAATCAAGGGAATACGATAAAAACAGCCCCCCAGCCCCCGAAGGGGGAGTTTGACGTATGGAGTTTAGCTCCCCCTTCGGGGGTTGGGGGGCTGTTAGGGGGCTGCTTTTTTTCACGCCAATTTTTACTGCATTTCCATTTATTTGCTGGCTGCGATTTTCCGAATATAAATTCCTATTATTGTTGCTAAAAGCTGTTTCTATAAAAATATTTGTGTTTTTTGTAACTTGATAGCTTGTTCCTACGGTTATCATTTGCTTTTGATTTGGCGGAATAAGTAGCCGAATGGGTGCAAAACTGCCTTGTGAAATACCATTTTTGGGTGCAATAAATTGGTAAGTTCTGCCATTTGCAGTAGGATTTCCAATTTGATAATCTCCTTGTCCAAAGCCAACTTCCGAAAAAACTACCGAAAAAAGACTGTCATATTGCTTATCTGCACGTTTAAAAAATGTGTAATTTTGCGAATTAATTACTGTATCTTTTTTATAATACAAAACTCTATCTTGCTGATAATCACGTACATAAACTGCACCATTTGTAAAAACTGTTGTACTTGTATCACTTGCATTTTTCAATAATTTCACATCTTCCGCATTCAAAGTTTGCAACAAAGGATTAGTTTCATCATCTTTTTCTCGATAAAAATTGCCCGAAAAATTCCACTTTTTTATTTGTTGTTCGTGGCTTGCAGTAATAATACTTCGACTGTAATTTTGGATAGAATATTCAAAATCTACTCGAACTCGTGTGTATTTTGTGATGACAACATTGTTTGTAAAAGTAATTTCAGCAGTGTTATAATCTATCACATAATCATAATTGAAACCTCTTGTAAGCAAACGACCATCAAAAAACACCTTTTCAGAGTTTGCCATCACCACAATAAACCTTTCGCCTGCCACGCCACGCAAACGATATGCACCTTGCACACCTTCCTGAACTTCGAGAAGTTGCGAATTAAAACGACCTTTGGCAATAGAAAAACCAATTCGAGAGTAAGTTTTATTTAGTTGTTTATTTGCTATGCTATCTTTTTTAAATCCATAATCTGTTTCCACCATTCCACCCAAAACATTTTTATAGAACTTCAAAAAATTAGAATTTTGGTTTTGAAACACAATATCACCTGCTGAAAGTGTGGCATATTTGTGTGAAAGTTTGATAAAAATACGGTCAAATTCTTGTAATCTTTGCGTATTTCCTTCGGGTTGAAAAGGCACATTTTGGTCAGAAAGCACCGCTGTTAAGTGAATATCATCAGAAAGTTGCCCATCTAATTGCAAATTTAAGGCAGAATTAACAAAAACATCTTGACGATTTCCTAATGAAATTCCTCGTGTGATGCTACCATTTTTATTGAGTTTATCGGCTTTAAAAAGTTCTGCTCTTTCGTCAGGTTTGGCAATGGCGTATTTTAAGGCTATATCTTGGCTATATTGTCCCGAATCGTATTTGCTTTGGCTGCGGTTTGCGTGAATTTTGGTGAATAAAAATGGAAAAACTCGGTAGCAAATTGTGATTTCGGAGTTTTGAGTGTTGAGTGTTGAGTGTTGAGTTATGGTAATTTTGTTGGTATTTATGTCGTATTGAACAGAAAATAATTTGCTGTTTTGTATGATAATACTTTCTGGAATAATGCTTAGTGTGTCTAATTCTATGGGTAATTTTATTGATAAATTACTGTATTTCAAGGTTTTACAGCGGAGATTTGATAAATTAGGTTTTGATAAATTTTGTGCCATACAAAAATCTGTAATGAATGTAAGAAATAATATAAAAATTACAGATTTCACAGAGTTTGACAAAGTTCAAAAAGAAAAATTGGTTTTATTATTAAATCTCATTCTCATGAAAGCAAATTACTATCAAATTCTCACACCAACTACCGTAATATCATCTCTTTGATGTTGCATACCTTGATGTGTTGTCAGCAATTCGTCTAATACCTTTTTCTGTGTGTTGATAGACAGATTTGAATATTCAGTGAGTACTTCAATCAGTTTTTGAGAACCAATTTTCTCATTTCTCTCATTATTTTGGTCTGCATAACCGTCAGAAGTCAAATAAATCATTGTACCTTTTTGTAAGTTTAAAACTTGATTTGTAAATATCCTTTCTTTCTCTTTTTGCTTGCCACCAATAGACTTTGCATTACCTTTTACAATATTCATTTTGCCATTTTCACAAATATATAAGGGTCTTTTTGCACCTGCAAAGGTTACTTTTGTGTTTGTAATATCTTGTTTTTCAAACATACACAAACCAATATCAATACCATCATCATTGGCATTATCACTTTGTTGCAATGCCTTACGAATACCTATGTGCATATAGGCAAGTATTTTTGCAGGGTCATGTGAGTGTTTTTGATTGACCACTTCTTTCAAAAAAGTAATACCAATCATTGCCATAAAAGCCCCAGGAACTCCATGTCCTGTGCAGTCACCAACAGCATAAAAAAGTTGAGGAAATTTTTCAGTATCCTCGACAGCAAACCAATAAAAATCACCAGAAACAACATCTTTTGGCTTGTAAATCATGAAATTTTCAGGAATATAACGGTCTATTTCCTCTTTTGAAGGCAGATTTGCAGCCTGTATTTTTTCGGCATAACGTATACTATCTCTCACATGGTTCAAAATTCGAGATAACTCTTCCCCTTGTGTTTGCAGGGCTTCTCGTTGTTTTGTAATTTCCTCATTTTGCAAACCTAATTGTAAATTAATCTTTTTCTTATCTCTGTAAGCTCGATAAACAAAAATACTCACAATAATAATTGCTAATAAAATAACACCAACAATGGCAAGAATTAGTAAAATTACATTTTCCTCGTTTTCTTTTTGCTGCAACAATAAAGTTTGTAGTTTTTTCTCTTTATTTAATACTTCAATTTGCAATTCTTCCTCTGACAATTTTTGTTCTGTTTTCTTTTTTTCTTCTTCAATTGTTGCAATAGTTTTATCTTTTTCTAACAAAGCCTTATTTTTCTCATAAATTGTACTATTCTGTTTTTGTTTTTCTGTTGCAATTTGTGCTTCCATTGCCTTCATTTTATTATCACTCAATTTGATGTTCATTTCATCAAATATTTTTCTGTATTCTAAGGCTTTTTCTTTATTGCCCATTTGTTCATGAGCTAATGAGTATAGGCTATAACACTGTGCCAATGATTCTGTATTTTCTAAGGAGGCAGCCAAATTTGTACTTTCTTTGAGCAAGATTAGTGCTTTCTTAGCTTGTTTTTGTTTAAGATAAATGTTTGTAGCACCAAGCTGCATTTTTAAGTATGCTTTTTTGTCTTTAGATACTCTATAATGTTTTGCTGCACGTTGATAATTTGATAATGCAGATTCATATTCCACATTCTGCTCAGAAATTTCTGCTAAGGCTGTGTAACATCTTCCGAGTGTGTTGTCATCATGATAACTTGCAAATCTTTCTATTGCCTCACCAAAATATATTGCAGCATTGTTATTATCACCAATTTGGCGGTATCTTTCAGCCATTTGCAAGACTATTTTACTTGCTTCATCGCTATTAGTGCTGTTTATAGCCTGCATATACTTCTCTTTTAATTTTCCTAAGTCTGCTTGTGCAGAAACAAAAAAAGGTAGCAAGCAAATGAATACAAACACTGTAATAAATTTCACAATTTTCATCATGATAACATAATTAATAGCATAGTTCCTAAATTCCTAATTTCCAAATATATAAATTTTTTGAAAAAAAATACATTAAATTAAAATAAATGTAGTATTATAATTTTGGTGTTATGTTTTTGAGAATTATTTTATAACTTTGTGAAGTGAATAAATACACTTTTACATCATTTATTTTAGACAATTCTTTACACAATTTTGGAAATCATGAATAAAATACCTAAAATTTATAGCTTAATACTGACCTGTTTTGCATTGCTATCTATTACAACTTTTATGGGTTGTGGTACAACAACAACCGTATTGCCACCACCTGCATACGCAGATATTATGGCAAAAGCCAGTCCTTTGAAAGGAGATAGATATGATTTGAAAGATGCTTTCAATAGCCGTCTTGGAGTCAGCGTAACAGCTACGGCTAAAAATGATTCTGTAGTTACAATAGATGATGGAACTTATAAATTTGAAATTACACTATTTAATAAAGCAAGTAACCTTAGCTTATTGACAGTTAAACAACAGGTGCCAAATATTGTAGGTCGCCGAGATGTTGGTTCAACAAGTGTAAGAGACCATGGTTTTTTTATGCCCAAAGATGCTATGGGTAATACTGTTAATAATTTAGTTATTAGTGTAAATATTGGTACAAAACAATGGGTTTATGACCTAAAAAAATAAAATGTACCTTTCTAACTATAATATATGTAGTCAAAGATGAATGTTTTAATAAAAAGTACAAATTATTTGATTTTACGATATTATTATGTTTGCTTTGCACAGTTTTTTAGTAAACCCAAAATTTAACAAAAATAAAATTTAACAAAAATAACACTGCAATACCATGTCAGACATAGCACAAAAAGTAAAAAGTATCATTATCGATAAACTCGGAGTAGAGGAATCTGAAGTTACGCCAGAGGCAAGTTTCACCAATGATTTAGGTGCAGACTCTTTAGACACAGTTGAACTTATCATGCAATTTGAAAAGGAATTCAACATTTCTATTCCAGACGACCAAGCAGAAAATATTGCTACCGTAGGTCATGCAATTGCTTATTTAGAAAAACACGCTAAGTAGTTAGTCAATTTTTCTGAAATGATTGTCAATTAACTCAATAACTTTACTTATTAAATGATGATAAACTTTCTAAGCTAAAACTTAGAGAGTTTTTTTTATGATGCTAATGCAAACTTATTTGTAGTATAGATATAAAATAGACAATAGATGGTTTTGACTTTGTAGGAGTTTTACTTTTGACCTAAAATACAGCTTCTAATAAATTCATATAAATTATAACTACTTGATAATCAATAAAATATAGATATTTTATTGTTACTTTCTTAGCTTAATAGCATTGGGATTTAGTCCACACATTTATATGATTAAATCATGTGTGGACTAAACTATGCTACATTATTATGCAATCTACCATTTTAATTTATGCAATATACTTACGTCAATAGTACGCATGTAACGATACATCATCACAATAATTGCCAGGCCAACCGCAACTTCGGCAGCAGCAACAGCCATGATGAAAAACACAAAAATCTGTCCTGATGGGTCTGAACGGTATGCAGAGAATGAGGTTAAAAGTAAATTTACGGCATTGAGCATCAACTCAACAGACATAAAAATGATTAAAGCATTACGGCGTGTCAAGACACCTAAAATTCCAATAACAAATAATGCAGTACTTAGGAAAATATAGTAATTTAACGGAATTAATTTGATGACTTCGGTCATAGTTTCTAGTTTTAGTTTTTAGTTTTTTAACTTATTGGTTATCAATAAATTAAAGATATTATAGTTAAAAAGTATTTTTTTCTCCTTCTTCTTTTTTACCTAATAATACCGCACCAACCATTGCGGAGAGAAATAAAACAGAAGCCAATTCAAAAGGTAATAAAAAATCACGAAACAATACTTTTCCTAAATTTTTGACTAAACCAATTTGAGAGTTAAAGGTAGTTTCGTCTGGTGGCGTAATGGCAGCCGATTTTAATACTGCAACTAAAATAACCAATAACAAACCTGCTGAAATTACAGAGGCTATTTTTGTGAGATTTGTGCTTTCTTCGGCTTGTTCCTTTTTGAGATTTAAAAACATGATTACAAACAGAAATAACACCATAATTGCACCTGCATAAACAATAATATTGACAGCCGCCAAAAATTGTGCATTCAATAAAATATAATGTCCAGAAATAGAGAAAAATGTAAGAATCAAATACAATACACTATGAATAGGATTTTTTGCAAAAACCACCATTAAAGCACATAATAAAGTGATAAAAGTTAAGAAGTAGAATAAATTTTGTACCATTGAGCATATAGATTTTAAAGTGTTGCAAAATTTTTAGCACGTAGCATAGACTTTAGGCTGTGCCTAAACTCAAATATAGACTAAAGTCTATGCTGCATTTGAGATTGAAAATAATTATCTTTTGCGAATTAAAAGTAAAATCTTGTAAGTAGCAAAAGTTTTTAAAGTTTTGTTTACTTTTGCCTAATAAAACATTTTTACAAAACATTTTCACAAAACATTTCGCAAAACATTTTTTTATGAAAGGTATTATTCTAGCGGGTGGTTCTGGTACCAGATTACACCCTTTGACATTGGCAATGAGCAAACAATTATTGCCTGTTTATGACAAACCTATGATTTATTATCCCTTATCTGTGCTAATGTTGGCAGGAATTAGGGAGGTTTTAATTATTTCTACGCCTCAAGATTTGCCTAATTTTCAAAGACTTTTAGGAGATGGGTCACAAATTGGTTGCTGTTTTAGTTATGCAGAGCAAGTTGTTCCAAATGGTTTGGCACAGGCATTTGTGATTGGCAGAGAATTTATTGGAAATGATAAAGTGGCTTTGGTACTTGGTGATAATATTTTTTATGGTGCTGGTATGAGTAAAACATTGCAAGAGTCAAGTAATCCTAGTGGTGGAGTTGTGTTTGCTTATCACGTACAAGACCCTGAAAGATATGGCGTTGTGGAATTTGACAAGACTATGAAAGCTATTTCTATTGAGGAAAAACCACAAAATCCAAAATCAAATTATGCAGTTCCTGGATTGTATTTTTATGACAATTCGGTGGTTGAGATTGCTGCTAATATCAAACCTTCGCCACGTGGAGAATATGAAATTACTGATGTCAATAAAGCCTATTTGGAACAAGGCAATTTGCGGGTAAGTGTGCTGCAACGAGGCACCGCTTGGTTGGATACAGGCACTTTTCCATCATTAATGCAAGCCTCGCAATTTGTGCAAGTGATAGAAGAAAGACAAGGCTTAAAAATTGGTTGTATAGAAGAAGTAGCTTATCGTATGAAATTTATTGATGCTGCACAATTAGAAATAATTGCACAACCTCTAATTAAAAGTGGTTATGGCAGTTATTTAATGCAAGTAATTAAAAAATAATCTAAATAAATTAAACTGTGAACTCACAACATAACAAACAAATTTATACAAAACTCAAAGCAAAAGGAATTCAATTTTCTCATGTCTGTGAGGTTGGCGTATATTTGCCTGAAACCTCAAATATTGTAGATTTTATCTTTGAAGGTATCAAAACAACTTTGGTTGAACCAGATAGCAAACATGTAGAAGCTATTAATAAATATTTTAAAGGTCAGAATAATATTACAATTTTTCCTTATGCGGTTTATGATTATAATGGCGTTGTAAAACTATCGAAGGCGGCGGCATCTACTTTTATTAGCGAATTGAGGGCTAGTCCTGCTTTGGTGAATGATAATTATAAAATTTCGGAAGTGAATACTTATGAAGTGCCTTGCAAAATTTTTTCGGACATAGACACAGGAGATATTGATTTGTTGAGTGTTGATATTGAAGGGGCAGAATGGTATGTGCTAAAAACAATGACAAGCCGACCAAAAGTATTATCAATAGAAACACATGGAAAGTTTTATGAAAACCCATTTTTAGCTGAAATACAGCATTGGATTAGCATAAATAATTATGTGATTTGGTATAAAGACAAAAGTGATACTGTATTTATCAAAAAAGATTTGTTTGCCTTGACTTTTGGTGAAGATTTAGCACTGAAACAGACTGAAATATATATTGCTTGGCGAAAATTTAAGAAGAATTTTTACTTTTGGAAATAGATTTTATGGCTTTAAAAACCACATAGCCACATAGAACACATAGTTTTTTTATTTTCTATGTGTTTTATGTGGCTATGTGGTTAAAATAATTTTGGTGTAAAACCCTAATTTTATAAGAACTTATGATTTCTATTTTAGTGGCTGTTCGTAACGAATCTGCAAATATTATTAGTTGCCTACAAAGTTTAGAAAACCTAAATTATGGTAAAAATTATGCTAAGGATTATCGAAACCAAAATTTAGAAATTTTAATAGGAAATGATGATTCAGAAGATAATACAGAGGAGTTAATTCAAAATTTTATTGCAGATAAACCTCATTTTCAATTAGTTACAATTAAAAATAAAGTTGCAAAACTGCATGGCAAACCTAATGTTTTGGCACAATTAGCACACCAAGCAAAAGGAGAATGGTTATTTTTTACAGATGCAGATGTGCAAGTGCCATTAAATTGGATTGAGGAAATGTTAGGCGATGAAAAACATGAAAATGAAAAACATGAAATTGCAATGATTACAGGTTTTACAAGTATCATTCCTACAAGTTTTTTTGCTGCATTGCAAGCCTTAGATTGGACTTTTTATTTGGGTTGTATGCACATTTTTTCATCTCTGAACTTGCCAATGACTGCTATGGGAAATAACATGGCAGTGCGAAAACAAGTTTATGATGCTGTTGGTGGTTACGAAAATATAGCTTTTTCGGTTACAGAAGATTATGCACTTTTCAAAACCATTAGTACGCAAGGCTTTGGTTTTCAGCAACTTGCATCAGAAAAAGTAATTGCTTTCACAAAACCCTCAGTTTCATTATCGGATTTTATTCATCAAAGGCAACGGTGGTTAGGCGAATTTCGCAATTTTCCAACTTGGATTAAAGCCATGATTTTAAGTGCAGGTTTTCATCTGCCATTTTTTTGTTTGTTGTTATTTTTTGGTTTTGTTATTGGTAATTCTGCAATATTTATAGTTTGTTATTCCTTGCGTTTTGTGTTGATTAGCAGCATTTTAGCTTATTATATTCACAAAACAAAACAAACTAAATTGTTTTTTTATTTGATAATCTATGACTTATTTCATCTCTTGTTTTCATTCATTTTTATTAGCAATTTTCTGAAAAATCTTTTTGGAAAATCACAAATAGCATGGAAAGGAAGAATTTATGAAAGGTAATTTTGCTATTTTATTGTTTGGTTCATAAAACCTTGCAAAATAATAACAGCACTTACTTTATCTACATTGCCTTTTATTTTTCTGTCTTTCTTTTTCATGCCACCTGCAACCATAGCTTGCACTGCCATTTTTGAAGTAAATCTTTCATCAACCATGTGTATAGGTTTTTCGGGAAATTCTTTTGCTAAAACCTCCTTAAATTTCAGTACTGCCGCCGTATTGTGTGTGTCAGAAGTATCTAAATTTGTGGGTAATCCCAAAACAAAAGACTCAACAATTTCTTTCTGACAATAATCTTTCAAATATTTCATCACATCTTTTGCCAACACCATATCTAAACTTGTTGCTATGATTTGCAAAGGGTCTGTTACTGCCAAACCTACCCGTTTTTGCCCATAATCTATGCCTATAATTCGTGCCATAATGTGTTTAATGTATGAAATACAATCTATGAAATGTGAAAATTAACTTATTGAATATCAAATATATAAAAAACTTTCAATTATTTCTGAAACTTCTAAGTAATTTCTTAGTTTTGTTATTTGTAAGTAGTGAAACTTAAATAAAGTGTTTTTTTGTTCCGTTAGGAACTATATATTGATAGAAAATAGTAATTCCATCATTCCTTTTTGCTCCGTTAGGAGCTATATTTAGCCCGCAATGAAATTGTCATAACGGAGCAAAAATGGGTGCAGAATATCTATTTTCTATCAATATACAGTGCCTAACGGCACAAAAATACGTTTTTTGAAAAATATTAGCTCATATTTCATATTTCATAAATTATATTTATTACCAAAACTATCGTGAAAATTACAGAACATCTAAAAAATGCTGATAAAACAGTATTTTCTTTCGAGATTTTGCCACCACTAAAAGGTGAAAGTATACAGTCTATTTTTGATGCCATAACGCCATTAATGGAGTTTAAGCCGCCATTTATTGACGTTACTTATCATAGAGAAGAATTTATGTATAAGAAACGTGAAAATGGGTTGTTAGAAAAACGGACTATTCGCAAACGTCCAGGCACTGTTGGAATTTGTGCAGCTATCATGAATAGGTATCACGTAGATGCAGTTCCTCATATTATTTGTGGCGGTTTTACGAAGGAGGAAACCGAAGCAGCCTTGATAGATTTGCACTTTTTAGGTATAGAAAATGTCTTGGCTTTGCGTGGAGATTCTATAAAAACGGAAGCCACTTTTGTACCTGAACCTCAAGGTCATGCATACGCAACGGACTTAATAAAACAGGTTATGGACATCAATAATGCTAAATATCTTGACGATGAAATGCAAATTACAACACCAACTAATTTTTGTATTGGTGTGGCAGGTTATCCTGAAAAGCATTT
The DNA here is from genome assembly GCA_043748455.1 of Cytophagales bacterium. Classification (GTDB taxonomy): domain Bacteria; phylum Bacteroidota; class Bacteroidia; order Cytophagales; family Thermoflexibacteraceae; genus JAAFKA01. Next base: position 19,430 of record JAYTNF010000267.1, on the reverse strand, counting down.
TGAAGCACCAAATTTGAAAAATGACCTCAAATATTTAAAACAAAAAGTTGATTTGGGTGCAAATTATATTGTTACACAAATGTTTTTTGATAATTCAAAATATTTTGAATTTGTCCGTCAATGTAGAGAAATCGGAATTAATGTGCCAATTATCCCAGGGCTAAAACCAATGACTGTAAAAGGACAATTAACAGCTTTGCCTCGGATTTTTCATATTGATATTCCCGAAGAACTTGCAGAAGCTGTTGATAAATGTAAAAATAATGATGAAGTAAAAAAATTAGGTATAGAATGGTGCATTATGCAATCTAAAGAACTCATGAAGTTTGGTGTGCCTTGCTTACATTATTATTCTATGGGAAAATCAGCAGCAGTTTATCATATTGCAAAAGAGTTATTCTAGTTTAAAAAATATTCTAGTTATTAGTTTTTATACGTTGTCAATGGTGCTTTTCGCACCTTGACAATCGTACCAACTTCACTTTTATACGATTGACAACGTACCTCAAAATTTCGTAAATTGTATTTCACACCTCAAAGACCAATGTCTAATCATAATATGCAACCCCAAGAAATTCAACACAAAATAAATTTTAAAACCAAACCAACAGGTTCATTAGGTAAACTTGAAACTTTGGCTTTGCAAATAGCTACTATTCAAAATACACTTTTACCTTCATTAAATCAACCAACTATTGTAGTTTTTGCGGCTGACCATGGCATTGCCAATGAAGGTGTGAGTGCATATCCGCAGGAGGTTACTTTCCAAATGGTGATGAATTTTTTGCAAGGTGGTGCAGCTATTAATGTGTTTTGCAAACAAAATCACATTCATTTAAAAGTGGCAGATGCAGGCGTAAATTTTGATTTTCCAGCAACTCCTGATTTAATAAATACCAAAATTCGCAAAGCTACAACAAGTTTTTTAGCAGCCAAAGCAATGACTATCAATGAGTTAGAACAATGTTTTGTTTATGGAAAAGAAGTTGTTGAACAAGTTTTTGCTACATCTTGCAATGTTATTGGATTTGGAGAAATGGGCATTGGAAATACTTCCTCTGCAACCATGTTGATGAGTTCTTTGTGTGATTTGCCAATAGAAAAATGCGTTGGCAGAGGTACAGGGCTGAATGACGCACAATTGGAACAGAAAATAGCAACACTGACAAAAGCACAAAACTTTCATGGCAAAATTACAAGCCCAAAAGAAGTTTTGCAAACTTTTGGAGGTTTTGAAATTGCCCAAATTTGTGGGGCAATGCTTGCGGCTTTTGATAAAAATATGGTGATTTTGGTTGATGGTTTTATTGCAACAAGTGCATTTTTAGTTGCCTATAAATTAAATCCTACTATAAAAACCAACGCAATTTTTTGTCATTTATCAGATGAATTTGGACACCAAAACTTGCTAAATTATTTAGAAGTCGAGCCTTTATTAAAACTTGGTATGCGGTTAGGCGAATGCACAGGTTGTGCAGTTGCTTATACAATTATTAGCAGTGCAGTTGCTTTTCTGAACGAAATGGCAAGTTTTGAAAGTGCAAAGGTGTCTAATAAGGAATAAAAAGGGCAATTTTTGCAGCACTTTCATTGCGTTTGTGGAAAGCATTTAAAGATGAAATGGCAAATTTTTTTCCTCTTTTGTGCTGCGGATAACCTCCAAAGGAATAACTGTTGGATTACCTTTTGGGGCAAAGAAAATGTTTACAACTATCAGGGATAGATTATAAAATTTTACTTTTCAGTAGGATAAAAATTAAATTGATAATTTCTATTTAAATGAAAAACCATTACCTTCTTTAATTATTGCCATATAGTTTTTCTGAAAACTCTGTTCAATTGTTTTATCTGCTATACTTGCAGCAGGATACTTAACACGAGTATTAGCATCAAAAACAGCACATAAAACATAGAATTTCCCTGAATTTTGATACAGAGAAAAGTCTATATTTTTATCATTCAGAAAAATATTAAGTGTATCTGCTATTTGTCTATAGCTTTTTCTTCTCAAAGAACCTCTTTTTTCTATATCGTTTTTGCTTCCCTTTTCTATTTGCTTTAGTTCTACAAAAACAAATTCTTTATCTGTAAAAACTGCACAATCACATTTTTTTCCATCTTTTTCAAAAAGAATACAAGCATCTATTTTTAAAAAACAAGCAGCATTTCCATTTGTTTCCACACTAAATTCACCCAAACCAAAATTAACTTTATAACAAGGGGTTGGCATATCACCTGTTACTTTTGGGGTTCTATCATCTTCAATATCAAAATCAGCTGTATAGACTTCTATACAATTATTTGAAATACAAAGATTAAATTTATTTTCTATTTGTTCTTTGATATTCACGATAGATAGTTATTAGTTGTTCAAAATCGTTATTTATGTATTCAGAAACATCATCTAATTCATTACCACTCATCAATCCTAAATCTTTATCCAATAAATCTACTGCATAAGTTTCATATTCTTCAAGCTCTTCTTGTAGAGGTAAATAATAGATAGAAATAGTATCAGAAGAAACAAATTTGCTTTCGCTAATCACTTCTGTAACTTGTTTCTTTGAAAGTGGATATTCTTTTTGTACTTGGTGAGCATACAACAAATTATTAAAACTCGTCAAAATATAGGGGCTATGCGTACAAATTACCAACTGATGACCTTTATTTAACACCTTTTCTGCCATAAACTCTACTAAATTTTTCTGTGCAGTAGGGAATAAATTTAGTTCGGGCTCTTCAAAAGTAAAGCTTTTTTTAGTTTCATTATTTTGGGCATAGTGTTCAAGTATTAGCAAGGCAGGGATAACAGTTTGCATACCACTCGCAGCAAATCGTAATAAAAGCTCTGTTTTGTCAGGCAAAACTATATAATCTAACCCATCTTCTCCTTTTTTATAGCTAACATCAAAAATTGGAATATTATAATTGTTAGAAGTTTTAGAAATATCATTAAATTCTGCAACAAAATCTAATAAAGGTTTTGGTAAAGTACGAACTATATTTTCTTTATCCAAAACTGCATAACTTTCTACTAATACACTTGCTAACAACCTTTCAGCAGGTATGATAAAAGATTGACTAATAATACTTTGAAAAATATTATAATTACTAACACTATTTATATTTTCCTTTATATTTTCCTTTATATTATCTTGTGTATTTTTTTTAACCAATTCCAATTCAACTAATTTCTTGTGTTCTTTTATAAATTTTTCGCTAAAATTTGTCTTGCCTAATTTTGTATCTTTATAAGTGATATGTAGATAATCAGATTTATAACTTATAAAAGTGTCTGCTTGTAGAAATTTTTGTATTTGGTATTCTTTGAAAAATTCATCAAAGCTTTTTACTTCATTCCAAAAATCAATATTTCTAAATATAGCAATAAGCTTAGAGAGGGTACTTTTGCCTGTACCTGATTTACCAATGAAAATGGTAAGGTCTTTTAGACTTATTTTAATATCTTTAATAGCACCAAAGTTTTTAACTATTAATTCCTCCATTGTTTTATACTTCTGTTGTTAAATATGGTTCAAAACGTCTTTTATCATAATGAAATACTACAAAATCGCCATCTTCGTCTATCATACCAAGTACCAAGTCTAAGGGTTCATTAAAATAGGGTGTACCTGCACTTTTTTCCTCATCAATAGCAGGTGTTTGCAATATATCTAAAACAAAGCAAGGCTCTCCATATGCTGGTCTTATTTTGTTTTTAAGGTTATTTTTCCAAACAACAATATCACCTTTTGTGAAATTATATTCCTTAACAAATGAAATACCTATCTGTTTCAAGTTTTCGATATGCTTTGGCATATCCTCAAATATACGATTTTCGGCTCTTTCCTTAATAGCCTCTATTAGTCGCCTTTCTAATGCAGATTGTTTTTGTTCAGCCATAATAGTTGTTTTTTACAAAAATATAAATTAAATTTTGAAAAGCAAAATAGTTTATGTAAAAACGTCATACAGCTTTGAAGTCGTATGACGTTTATTTCTTACATATTCCTCCGATACTGCCCACCCACCTCATACAAAGCCTCTTACATCTGCCCCAAACTACACATTTTTGCAGCTTTCATCAGACTTTCAAACAAATTTCCGTTGGCAATAGCCACTTTCTGAAAGTGCAAAGGTGTCTAATAAAAGATAAAAGTAGTTGTTAATTTTTAATTATAATCTCTAAATTACTTAAATTATTGATAATCAATTTGTTGTAAAATAAAATATTCAACTAATTTTGCACTATTGTCTTAAAACCCATGCTAAAAAAAGAAATTCACTATTTTTTCACTGCCCTAATGTTTTTTACACGTATTCCTTGCCCATCTTGGATTGACCATAGCGAGGAATATCTGAATAAATCACGCAAATATTTTCCTTTAATAGGTTGGATTGTTGGCGGAATTTCTGCTCTTGTATTTTTCGCAAGTTCTTACTTATTTTCTGCACCAATTTGCATTTTATTGTCCATAATTGCGACTGTTTGGACAACAGGGGCATTTCATGAAGATGGTTTTACAGATGTTTGCGATAGTTTTGGCGGTGGCTGGGGCAAAGAACAAATCCTAAGCATCATGAAAGACAGTAGAATTGGTGCTTATGGCGTGATTGGCGTGATTTTATTGGTCATGTTAAAGTTTTTTGCTTTATACGAAATTACTCATGAAATTACTCATGAAGTTGCACACGAAATTGCACAAAAGGATTTGCTATTTTTGCTAATTGTGATGATTAATGCCCACACAACAAGTCGTTTTATTGCCTCAACCTTTGTACATACCCATGAATATGTGCAAGATTTGGACAAAAGCAAAATACGACCTATTGCCAACAAACAACTTTCTTGGACAGAAATGTTATTTAGTTTTGTCATTGCTGCTATTCCTTTTGCTTTATTTCAGCATTGGATTTTCCTATTTGCACTACCAATAAGTTATGTTTCAAAAATATATTTAGGCTATTATTTCAAAAAACATATTGGTGGTTATACAGGAGATTGTTTGGGTGCAACGCAACAAATTAGCGAAGTTGTCTTTTATTTAGCTATTATTGTTTTGGGAAAATTTATGTAATATTGTTATGATACTGTTGTGCTATTTACTTCAATCTCACTACGCCTTGCGTCATTATTAGGATTTATAATTTGTCTATCATCATTTCTAAACCATTTATTTTTGAGTTTACCCTCCAAAAACTGGTGGACAGGTACAATCAATATCGCAATAACTGCATTAGCTAACAATACAAACAATGGTTCTCTGTTTGTAATTGTATCTATATATGGGTCTGTGAGTAATAAAATGAATTCAAAGCACAATAAAAAGGTAAAAAACAGCATTTTTTCCACAAAACTTACAGCAATATTAAACCGTCCAAAAATAAAAATACAGACAAAAAGCAAGACCGTACAAAAGAAAATACCTGAATATTGCAAACTATATTTTCGTTCACGTGCTGCATTTTGCTTTTCTATTTCTTGTTGTTGTTGTTTAATTTCAAAAGAGGCTTGTAATTCTGCAATCTTTTTCTTATTTCCCTCATTATTCAATGAATCCTTGATAATAACAGACCTACAAAGATATTGATGAGCAAACTTATAATTATTTAATTTTGTGTAAGCTAGTGATAATTCGTCACAAGCAGCTTTTACATCAGGTTGTAAATAGGCTACACTTGCTATTTTTAAGCTACTATCATATAAAGTTACAGCTTTTTTAAAATTATTCTGTTCATATTTAATTTTTCCTAATTGCAAATATGATAAAGCAAGTCCATGTTTATCATTAATTTGACGGTTCATTTCTAAGCCTTTTTCAAAATAGTAATTAGCTTTTTCATATTTTTTTTGAGCTATATAAGCTTCTCCAATAAATATAAAAGAGTTTGCTAAACCCCAATTATCTTGTATTTTCTCTCTAATTCGTAAGGCTTCATAATGATACATTAAAGCCCTATCTAAATTATTGTGCTGTTTATAAGCATTTCCAAGCCCATTACTCAATAAAGTTGCTATAAATTTCTCATCTTTTACTGATTTTGCAATTTTTAGGGCTTTATGAAAAAAATCTATTTGTTTTTCCGAATCTCCTTGTGCCTCATATACAGAACCCAAATAACCATAAATTTTAGCTATTTCTGTACTATCATTAAGTTTTTCATAAATTGGCAAGGCTTTCAACAAATATTCGGAGTCTTTTAAATAATTTCCTTGAAAATAATAACTCCCTGCAATTTGTAAATATGCGTCGGCAGTTCCCTTTTTATAACTATTTTGTTCTGCAAAATATAAGGCTTGTTGGGCATATTCATAAGCTATTAAGGGTTGTGAGGCTTGATATTCATTAGCTATCGAATTTAACAAATTTATTTTGGTTGTATTATCTCTGACATCTTTAAGTGTCATAAAAAGACTATCCAAAATATCTTGATTCTGTGCAAATACACAAGTTGTGTTACAAAGAAATGCAAAAAATAATAATACAAAATAAATAAACTGCATTTTGTTACATTCAATAAAAGAGCTAAGAGAATATTCTAAAAAGACACTCACATTACTTTATAACAAATTTTGTGCGGAAATTGATTTTTGAGAGATTTTTTCAATAGACTTCTTAAAAAAGTTACTATAAAGTGGTATTAAATTATAGTATTAGATTTTCATAAGAAGTCTATGGCATGTTTGTATGTAATTGGAGATGAATTTAAATCACTTGGTTTTATTCTATAACTAATCCTACTATTTCTTTAAATGATTGGTATTTTTTTGTTTTGTAATCATATAATTCGATAGTTCTCCATTTTGCTTGTAAATTTTTTGCTTTGAGTGTGCTTTCTTTGTCATTTAACAATAATTCATCACCTTCAAATTTTTGCAACCATATCAAATTAACTTCATCACCCGAAGCATCTTTGAAATTGAGAAATGTGTAATTATTATTTTTAATTCCTTTGAATGTTCCACTAAATTTACCATCAAATGTTATTATTTCTGGTTTATTTTCTTCTGCAACTTGTCCTTTATTTGACATTTTTGCAAACCAAGTCATAGCAACAGGACAATCTTTAATCAAAACGATAGCTAATTTTTGACCCATTTCACGTCCCATTTTAGTGCTTTCTTTGGAAAAATCTCCTTCTATACCCATTTCTTTAACCAATTCCATAAAACTAGGCATAGCACCTTTCATAAAGCATGATTGAAATGCATCGGTTATAGTACTTGCGTCTTTGCCTTCAATATTAGTTTGATTTAAACAATCACAAACCTCTTTTGTTACTTTTTGTGTAATTGTTTGTGCAGTAATATATTCAGAACTTGCTACCAAGAACAATATACTTAAAAATAGTTTTTTCATAATAATTAGATGTTTTTTAAAATTCTATAAAATTGCTCTTTGTGAGCAAATAATAGGCAAAATTATAGTAAAATAATTAAACTACATATTTTAATGCTAAAATTTGTTAAAAGAAAAATCTAAAAGATATTGTAAAGATAAAATTTTCTAAGAAATAGCTAATATTTCTTAATTTTGCACTTTCATACTACTATTAAATGTATTCTTATTCTTTATGTTACTAAGCCATATCCATTTTCCTGCCGATTTGCGAGCCTTGAATCCAGAACAATTACCACAAGTTTGTGAGGAATTAAGAAGTTTTATTGTTGAGCAAGTTTCAATTTATGGTGGACATTTGGGGGCAAGTTTGGGCGTTGTCGAGCTTACAGTGGCATTACATTATGTGTTTGATACTCCGAATGATAAATTAATTTGGGACGTTGGTCATCAAGCATACGGACATAAAATTCTCACAGGTAGGCGTGAAATTTTCCATACAAACCGTAAACTCAATGGTATTTCGGGCTTTCCAAAACGCAATGAAAGTGAATACGATAGTTTTGGAGTGGGACATTCTTCTACATCTATTTCGGCGGCATTAGGCATGGCTCTTGCTGCACAACTTAGTCAAAATACTAAAAGACAACATATTGCAATTATTGGAGATGGTGCAATGACCGCAGGAATGGCTTATGAAGCACTAAATCATGGCGTGGGTTTAGCAAATCCACCTAATTTATTGATAATTTTGAATGATAATGGCATGTCAATAGATGAAAATGTGGGTGCTTTAAATAGTTTTTTAGCCCATACAACACAAAAATTTTTTATATCTGATAAAATTTCAGAGCAAGATAAAGATAAAATTTATCAACAAATTAGCAGTAGGGTAGGGGCGGGGTTTCAATTTTTAGGTTCTATTGACGGTCATAATATTGCAGAAATTACAAAAATATTACATCAACAAAAAACACAAAAAGGCATTAGATTATTGCATTGCAGAACTATAAAAGGCAAAGGTTATATACAAGCTGAAGCTGACCAAATTACATGGCATGCACCTGGGTTATTTGATAAAGTAACAGGGAAAATTCATAAAAAAGTCATTGATAAACCACAAGCACCAAAATATCAAGATGTTTTTGGGCATACATTGGTCGAATTGGCACAAAATAATGATAAAATTGTTGGAATTACTCCTGCCATGTTATCAGGTTCGTCAATGCGGCTAATGATGCAAGCAATTCCAGAACGGACTTTTGATGTAGGCATTGCCGAGCAACATGCGGTAACACTTGCAGCAGGTTTGGCAACAGAAGGTTTTATTCCGTTTTGCAACATTTACTCAACTTTTTTGCAACGAGCTTATGACCAACTGATTCATGATGTGTGTTTACAAAACTTGAAAGTAATTTTTTGTTTGGATAGGGGAGGGCTGGTTGGTGCAGATGGTGCAACACATCATGGGGTTTTTGATATTGCATTTTTGCGGTGTATTCCTAACTTAATTGTTGCAGCTCCAATGAATGAAATTGAGTTGAGAAACATGCTTTATACGGCACAACTGCCTGATAATCAAACTACTATCTCAATTCGTTATCCACGTGGGCAAGGCGTAATTCCAGATTGGAAACAACCTTTTGAGAAAATTGAGATAGGCAAAAGCCGTTGCATACAAAATGGGGAAATGGGAAATGCAAACAAAATAATTATTTTATCTTTTGGGCATATTGGCAATCATGTTGTTGAGGCTTGCAAAATATTGGCATTGCAAAATATTTTTCCCACACATTATGACATGCGTTTTGCAAAACCGTTGGATACGGTTTTATTGGATAAATTACAACAGGATTTACAGGATTTTCAAGATTTGCAGGATTTTAATGGTTTGCAGGATTTAAAAGATATGAGAAATACAACAATTATTACCATCGAAGATGGCTGTAAAATTGGTGGTTTTGGCTCAGCAGTAGTTTCTTATTTTGCAGAACATTTTATCAATAAAAGCACTTGTCAAATTATTTGTTTGGGAATTTCTGATAATTTTGTAGAACATGGAGAACCCGAAGAATTATATGCTTTGTGTGGTTTGGGTATTGAAAATATTATAGAAACTGTGAAAAAGGTACATGAGAAATGAGAGGATTTTATCCACGATTGTCAAGGTGCAAAAGCACCATTGACAACGTAGATAGCATTTAAAATATTTCAAGTTTATTTAGGCTTTTTTGTTAGAACTTCTAATCATAGCTTCCAACATATCCCACATTTCAGGTGTAACAACTTGGTCTAAATAATTCATTTCACCAGCACCTTGCAACCATTCGCCGCCGTCAATAGTGATAACTTCGCCATTCACATAGCCACTATAATCAGACATGAGATAAGCTGCTAAGTTTGCCAATTCTTGATGTTCCCCAACTCTTTTTAGAGGTACTTTTTTAGAAATATCTAATTTTTCACGTAAAGCTTCTGGGAAAAGTCTGTCCCAAGCACCTTTTGTAGGAAATGGACCTGGTGCAATAGCATTTGTACGGATTCCGTATTTTGCCCATTCTACTGCTAATGACCTTGTTAGAGCTAAAACTCCTGCTTTTGCACAAGCCGAAGGCACAACATAAGCCGAACCTGTCCATGCATAAGTGGTAACAATGTTAAGCATTGTGCCTTTTTGTTTTTCAGCAATCCAATATTTTCCTGCTGCCAACGTAAAATTATAAGTGCCTCGCAATACAATATCTATAATTGTATCAAATGCCTTTGGACTTAATCTTTCTGTTGGGCTGATAAAATTTCCTGCCGCATTATTCAATAAACCATGTAAGCCTCCAAAATGTGAAACTGTTTGCTTGATAACTTTATCCACATCTTCATGATTACGGACATCACACTCAATGGCTAAAACTTTGCCACCTGTTTCTGCCATTAATTCATCAGCTGCTTTTTGTAAAACATCTAATTTGCGGCTTGCAATAACCAGATTAGCACCTAATTGCAAAAAATATTTGCCCATAGATTTGCCTAAACCTGTGCCACCGCCAGTAACTAAAATTGTTTTGCCTGCTAAGGCATTTTCTTTTAACATGGGTTCGTTGTACATGATATTGTGTTTATAGAAGTTGAAAATATAATTTATTTAATTATTTTGCTTAAAAATTTGGTAATCTTTAATATAGTCATCTTTGTCATATTCTAAGGACACAAGACACAATAAAACTGCATTTTCTGACATTTTAAAAGTTCTCCAGTACATTTCTGGAATAAATAAGCCTTGTTGTGGATTATTTAAGGTAAAATTAAAAGTATTTCCTTCTGTATTTTCTAAGTTAAAATCTACCTGACCATTTACTGCAAAAACTACTTGTTGCAAGTATCTATGTGCATGATTTCCCCTTATAAGGTTTTGAGGCGAATGATAAGCCCAGTAAACTCTTTTGATACTAAAAGGCAACATATTATTTTCTACAAAAGTAATATAACCCAAATTAATAGCACCAATTTTTCCGAAATCTATAATATATGGTTGCATAAAATTTATACAGTATCGACAAAATCTCTTTCTGTACGATTAAATAACATTATACCAATAGCAAATACAACTAACGAAAAGATAGCTGAATATGTTAAGGCTGGAACATTTACACTACCAATATTCAATAAAGCATATCTAAAAGCCTCCATTAAATGTACTATTGGATTATATGCTATGTAAATTCGATATTTTTCAGGTACAAAAGATAGCGGATAGACAACTGCCGAGGCATACATTAATAAAGATAATCCATAGCCAAGAAAAACTGCAAAATCTCTATATTTTGTGGTAAAAGCTGCCGCAATAGCACCTAATCCTAATCCAAATAATGCACTGATTACTAACAAAACAGGCATTAACAAGATGCCGTTTAAGTTCATTGTAACAGGGTTGTTGAAGTAGAGTTTATAAAATGTAAAGGCAATAATATAACAGAATAACAGAATAAAAAACTGAATGAGATTAGAAAAAATTCCTGCAATGGGCACAGCAAGACGGGGGAAATAGACTTTGCTAAAAATACCAGCATTATTGGTAAATGTGCCTTGGGTAGTGGTAAAACAACGAATAATAAAACCCCAACAGGCAGTACTTCCTAATTGAAACAGAAAAGTTGGTACTCCTTCCATATTAATATTAGCCAAAACACCAAACATAATGGTATAAATGATGCTACTCAAAATGGGATTTAAGATAAGCCAAAAAGGACCTAAAATAGTTTGTTTGTAAGATGAAATAAAATCACGCCAAACAAATAATCGTATCAAATCTCGATAACGCCAAACTTCACCTAATTTTAAATCCCATAAATTAGTTTCTGCTGAAATTACTTCTGTCCATACTTGCGAATTGTCATGCGATTTTTCATTAGTTGTCATGCCTTATATTCTAATTAAATTTTAAATATGAAAATATTTTACAAACTATCGCAATATAGCAGTGTGAATTAATAAACCAACAACATTAGGTTTCAAAGTTGAGAATGGTTTAGCTATATTGCGAATATCTTAAAGTAGTTTTTAGTGTTAAGTTATTAGTTTTTAGTTCAAAACACACTCATACTAAACACTCAAAACTAAACACTCAAAACTAAAAACTAAAAACTAAAAACTAATAACAGCCATTGTTAAACGACTGATACAAACTAAATTATTTTTTTCATCTGTAATCTTGATTTCCCAAACTTGTGTACTTTTGCCAATATGTAATGGTGTAGTTTTGCCGTATACAAATCCTTCTCTTACACTTTTTATGTGGTTTGCATTAATGTCTAAGCCAACGCAATATTGTTTGGTCGTATCTATACATAAATTAGCAGCAGTGCTTCCCAAGGTTTCTGCCAAAACTACTGAGGCACCACCATGTAATAAGCCAAAAGGTTGTTTTGTTCGGTTATTGACAGGCATTTTTGCACAAATAAAGTTATCGCCAATTTCAGTAAATTCTATACCTAAATGACCAACCATGTTTGCCACACTATCGTCATTTAATAATTCGGGTGTTACAATATTATTGAAAATACGCATAAATGAGTTTGGTTTTTAAGTTTGGTGCAAGTTAAAAAAAATAATGAAATAACTAATTTTTTTTACTTGTTATCATTATTTTGCAATAATTTTAATAGTAAGTTATTGCAAAATATGTATAAAATAATTTTTTATTGCGTTTGTGAAAAGAAATATACCTCACAGACTTGTATTGCGAGATAACTTTTAGTGCTTATATTGCATCAGCAAAAAGCTAAAATCATATAATTTGGCAATGAAATAGAATATACAAATTTTTTTAGTCAGGTATTTAATTATAAATTAATCAAATGATATAGCTCTAAAATAAAAACCCCGCAGGTGGTGCAATTTTCAAATGTTTATACGCTAATTCGGTTGCTTCTCTGCCTCTTGAAGTTCTTTTGAGATAGCCTTCTTGAATTAAAAACGGTTCATAAACCTCCTCAATAGTTTCTGCCTCCTCCCCAACTGCGGTTGCAATGGTTGATAAACCAACGGGACCTCCTTTAAATTTTTCGATAATTGTTGTTAAAATTCTATTATCCATGTCATCTAAGCCATGTTCATCAACTTCTAAGGCATCTAAGGCTATTTTTGCAATATCAACAGAAATTGTACCATTGCCCTGAACTTGTGCAAAATCTCTTGTTCTTCTCAATAAATTATTAGCAATTCTTGGCGTACCTCTACTTCTACGAGCTATTTCGTATGCAGCTTCAGGTTCTATGGGAGTTTTGAGAATTGCACATGACCTTTTTATAATTTTAGTTAGCAATTCGGCATCATAATATTCCAAACGTGCCGCAATACCAAATCTTGCACGAAGTGGTGCTGTCAATAATCCCGACCTTGTTGTAGCACCAATTAATGTAAATGGATTTAAGGCAATTTGGATAGACCTTGCATTAGCACCCGAATCAAGCATAATATCTATTTTGTAATCTTCCATTGCAGAATATAAATATTCCTCGACAATAGGATTTAAACGATGAATTTCGTCAATAAATAATACATCTTTTGCGTCTAAATTTGTGAGCAAACCCGCCAAATCACTCGGTTTATCTAACACAGGGCCCGAAGTAATTTTGATGTTTGCCTTTAATTCATTGGCAATAATATTTGAAAGTGTGGTTTTGCCCAACCCTGGAGGCCCATGCAACAGCACATGGTCAAGTGCCTCATCACGTTGTATGGCAGCCTGAACAAATACCCGCAAATTTTGAATAATTTTGGACTGTCCACTAAAATCCTCAAAAGAAAGAGGTCTAAGGGCTTTTTCTATTTCTTTTTCTACCGAACTCACATTCTCGGCATCTCCTGTTAAATAATCTTTTCGCATCTCAATTAATTTGCATTGTAATAATCTACCAACTTCATTAAGTCATTACGTTTACTAAAATCTACTTTATTATTTTTCAAATATAGTTCTATTTTATCTGATTTATCAATAAATATGTCTAAAATCATTTCTTTTTTATTGTTAAACTGAACTACTTTCTTGGTTGATTTTACTAAAAAATAAAAATTATCAACCAACATCGGCACATTTGAAAACATTGGAGCCATACCACCATAACCATAACCATACACAGGCATTGTACGCATGACCACAGCTTCACGATTCAATAAGGCAACTTTTCCATCACTCAATAACTCAAAAAACATCGGAGATTCATAACCAACCGACTTTTGAAAAGGCAAAGCAAAGAAATATCTCGGCATTTTTAGCACTGCATCAATAAATTCGAAAGATTCTACATTGCGAGAGCTGTATGTTTTTACAGAGCCATTTGTAGCCAAAGTTATCTGCACATTATCTTTTTCCAAGTCATATTTTACCCGACCTTGCATATTTTCGCCATTAAACAAAGTCAATTCACCTTCATGCCAATAATCTTTTGGAAATTGTTGAGCATGAACAACTATAATATGACAAAAAAATACTAATAAAACTATAAAAACTAAACGAAATTTCATAAAAATTGATGTTTATTAAATATGATTGCAAATTGTAAAAACACTAATAATTAGCCAAATTTATAGATAATTCATGTGATTATTTAGGATATTTAATTTAAAATTTTGGTTTACCTAAAAAAAATAATACATTTATGATTATAATATGAGATACAATTTCATAATTCATAATTCATAATTATTTTCATCGTGTTTGCATTTTGGACAATTTTAACAGCATCTTTAACAGCAGTAGCTTGTGCTTTATTGGGTTGCTATTTGGTATTACGAAAAATGGCAATGGTCAGCGATGCCATTTCGCACAGTGTTTTACCAGGGATTTTATTTGCATTTTTCTTAACAGGCTCACGAGATAGCATATCCATGTTGATTGGTGCAGGTTTTTTTGGCTTGCTAACTACCATTATCATAGAATTTTTGCACCGCAAAGGAAATTTGCAGTCTGATGCTGCCATTGGTGTTACTTTTACAGCTTTATTTGCCTTTGGAGTCATATTAGTAAGTGTTTTTGCAGGCAAAATAGACATTGACACAGACTGCGTTTTATATGGCGAAATTGCTTATACGCCTATCGATGTTTGGTTAGTAAATAATCAAAGTTTTGGACCTCGTGCAGTTTGGATAATGTCATTTATCTTATTGCTTGTTATTTCTTTTATTAAATTATCTTATAAAGAATTGCTGATAACCTCATTTGATTCCGCTTTTGCTTCGGCTCTTGGTATTCGCACACAACTTTGGCATTATTTGTTGGTTGGTGCAGTTTCCTTGACTACTGTTGCGGCTTTTGAGTCTGTTGGGGCTATTTTGGTGGTCGCACTACTCATTTGTCCTGCCGCAACTGCTTATTTATTGACAAATAAATTAGGCATCATGTTAGTTTTGTCATCTTTTTTCGGTGTTTTGACTGCATTTTTTGGTTATTATTTAGCAGTTGCCATTGACGGTTCTATTGCAGGTGCAATGTCTTCGGTGGCAGGGATTATTTTTGTTATAGCCTTGATAATTAGCAAAATACGAGGTTAAAATTATTTTGTAGAATATTAGTGTTTAGCTCCAGCTACATATATTTTGTCATTTTAAGCTAAATGGTGTAATAATGACATACTTCTAAAACCTTGTGCTTATTTATCAATAATCCTAATTACTTCTAAAAAACTATAAACATCATTCCATTCGTTACCAGTGCAAAGAGTTGTGGCATTACAAAGAATTTTTACTACTGAATCTTTGTCAATAGTTTTATTTTTGAGCAATTCTTTGAAATATTTTTGATTACATATTGGAGATTTGGGAGTTATATATGAAGAATTATAAAAATTATCACTAATTCCAATATCTCCGTGATACATCATGTAAATTCGGCTTGTAACAGTTCTTTTTTCTGTTTTTGGAGTACTGCAATCACATGAAATTCTTGTTCTTTCTTTGGCACAACAACCCAACAAGAAATAAGAAGATAAAAGATAAATAGTTATATTTTTAATAATTTTCATACTTAAAATTAGATAAAATTTTGCAAAATTCATTGAAAATTAAATCACCAAACAAAACTATAAAATTCTTTTTTATAACAACAACTTTACAAAAAATATACTTATAAAAATAGATTTTTGAATATAAATATTTATCTTTGTAAGATACTTTTTATTAAAATCAGTTGTAAAAATTACAGAAATGACAGAAGAAATAATGAAAGAAACAACAGAAAAAGTTGTAACTGCAAACAATAGCAGTGATTATTCGGCAGATAATATTCAGGTTCTCGAAGGACTTGAAGCAGTCCGCAAACGTCCTGCCATGTATATTGGTGATGTGGGCGTAAAAGGTTTTCACCACTTAGTTTGGGAGGTTGTAGATAATTCGATAGATGAAGCATTAGCAGGACATTGTAAAGAAATTAATGTTACAATTAATCCAAATAACTCAATTACAGTAAGAGATAATGGTCGTGGAATTCCTGTTGGACTACACACAAAAGAAAATAAATCGGCTCTGGAGGTTGTAATGACGGTTTTGCACGCAGGTGGAAAATTTGACAAAGATACTTACAAAGTTTCGGGAGGTTTGCATGGTGTTGGCGTATCTTGCGTAAATGCACTTTCTACGGATTTAAAAGTGAGAGTTTTTAGAGATAGCAAAATCTATCAACAAGAATATAAAATTGGATTTCCACAATATGACGTAAAAGTTGTAGGCGAATGTAGTGCAGAAGAAAGAGGTACGGAGGTTACGTTTTTGCCTGATAATAGCATTTTTATTGTCAGTGTTTATAAATATGAAACCATTGCAAACCGTTTGCGTGAATTATCGTTTTTGAATGCAGGAATCAAATTAACTTTGACAGATTTGCGTGAAAATGATGACAATGGCAAACCAATTTATGATGAATTTTTCTCTACTTTGGGCTTACGTGAATTTGTTGCTTATTTAGATGCTACTCGTAATAGAATTATACCTAACCCAATTTATGTAGAAAGAACAACAGGCGAAGTTCCTATCCAAATTGCGATGCTTTACAACGATTCTTACACAGAAACCGTTTGTTCGTATGTAAATAATATCAATACCATTGAAGGTGGCACTCACGTTGCAGGTTTTAGACGTGCATTAACTCGGACAATCAAATCGTATGCCGACAGGTCAGGCTTGCTCGAAAAAGCAAAAGTAGAAGTTACAGGAGATGATTTTAGAGAAGGTTTAACGGCAGTAATTTCTATAAAAGTAGCAGAACCGCAATTTGAAGGGCAGACAAAAACCAAACTTGGTAACAACGAAGTTATGGGTGCTGTGGATATTGCAGTAGGCGAAATTTTGAATAATTATCTCGAAGAAAATCCAAAAGAAGCAAGAAATATCATCAACAAAGTAATTTTGGCAGCACAAGCAAGAGTTGCAGCCAAAAAAGCACGTGAAATGGTACAACGTAAAAGTGTAATGTCTATTGGAGGTTTGCCAGGGAAATTGGCGGATTGTTCTGAAAGAGACCCAACTTTATGCGAATTGTACTTAGTGGAAGGTGATTCGGCAGGTGGATGTTTTTCGGGAGATACAAAAGTTGCATTGGCAGATGGTAGAAATTTATCTTTCTTAGAATTAATTGCAGAAAACAAAGCAGGAAAAGAAAATTTTTGTTACACGATTTTAAAAGATGGTTCAATAGGTGTTGAAAAGATAGTTTCTCCACGTCTTACTAAAAAGAATGCAGAGGTAATAAAAATTGTTCTGGACAATGGGCAGGAAATAATTTGCACGCCAGACCATAAGTTTTTGCTTAAAAATGGGGAATATAAACAAGCCCAATACCTTAAAAATGAGGATTCTTTAATGCCTTTGTATCGCAAATATTCTAAAATTGAAAATAGAATAACCATTGAGGGCTATGAAATGGCGTTAAATCCGAGCAATGGTAAATGGATTTTTACACATTTATTGGCTGATAATTATAACTTAACTAAGCATAATTATACATTAAGCTCTGGTGAAGTTAGACATCATGCAGACTTTAATAAACTTAATAACAATCCCACAAATATTGTTAGGATGAGTAAAGATGAACATTTAAAAGTTCATCACGAATTGTTACAGCATACTTTACACAGACCTGATGCAAAAGAAAAGTCTAAAAAAACTCGACAAGAACAAGGTTTTCGACAAAAAATGAGTGCAATTATGTTAAAAATGTCTGAAATTTTGCGTGTTAGGGCTAAAAAACAGTGGGAAAATCCTGAATATAAGGCTTATATGACTGAAAAGTATAAAGAGTTTTATAATACCAATGCCGATTATCGTGAGCAAAATAACAAAAAACTTAACGAAAATCAACAAGAGTATTGGTTAAAAGAGGAAAATCGTCAAGGACAATCTCAAAGAACTACAAGTTTTTTTAAGAATAATCCAGCACAAAAGCAACATTTATCTACTATTGCAAAACAACAGTGGGAAAATACAGACCTAAAAGAATGGCGGAAAGAAAAAACTAAGGAACAATGGACAGAAGAGTTTCGTGAAAAACGCAAAATTGCTTATGATAAAATCTATTTTGAAAATACTATTGCCTATATGAAGCATATATATGATGCAAATGGGTCATTAGAAAATTTCAATAACTTGCGAAAAACTGCACCAAATTCAAAAAATATTTTATTTTTAGAAACATTTGTAGATAAATTTTTTGAGGGTAATGTTGCAAATGCTATTGAAGCCACTAAAAATTATAATCACCGCATTGTAAGTATTATAAAATTAGATGAACATATAGATGTATTTGATATTGAGGTTGAAAATACACATAATTTTGCATTGGCTTCTGGAGTTTTCGTTCATAATAGTGCAAAACAAGGACGTAACAGAGCTTTTCAAGCTATTTTACCTTTGCGAGGCAAAATTTTAAATGTCGAAAAAGCACAAGAACACAGAATTTATGATAGCGAAGAAATCAAGAATATGATGACTGCGTTGGGCGTACAATTTGGACGTGAAGACGACAGCCGAGCATTAAATTTTGACAAATTGCGTTACCATAAAATTATCATTATGACGGATGCGGACATTGACGGTAGCCACATTCGTACTTTAATTTTGACGTTTTTCTTCCGTTATATGAAAGATTTGATTGATAATGGACACGTATATATTGCACAACCTCCGTTATATTTGGTGAAAAAAGGCAAAATTGAAAGATATTGCTGGACTGAAGAACAACGAGCTATTATTATCAAAGAAATTGCTGATGGTAGAGAAGATTTAGTACATATTCAACGCTATAAAGGTCTTGGTGAAATGAATCCCGAACAACTTTGGGAAACGACAATGAACCCTGAAAGACGTACTTTAAAACGTGTTGATATTGAATCTGCTGCCGAAGCTGACCATTTATTTTCGATGTTAATGGGTGATGAAGTGCCTCCACGTAAGGCTTTTATCGAGAAACACGCAAAATATGCAAGAATAGATAGTTAAAATAAGTGTCATTAAATAGCAATTTTTATACGTTGTCAATGGTGCTTTTGCACCTTGACAATCGTAAAAAAGTTGCTATAATTTCTTACGATTGTCAAGGTGCGAAAA
>JAYTNF010000266.1:0-1766 GCA_043748455.1 Cytophagales bacterium | reverse complement strand
AGGCGAAAATTGCAATTTTCATATTATTTCTTCGTTTTTACTATAATAACATTATCAAATATAAGTTTTTTGATAGCATTACAAATGTGATTTAGATTTTGAATAAAAAGCATAATTTGCCATTCTGAATAAAGCGAAGAATCTCATTCAGAATGACATATAAATAACCAATATTAGCACCAAATACAAGCAAATATTTTTTATTTACATTATTCTATCACTAAAATATCATCATCAGAACTTTCTGTTAATTGCATATTTCTACTTCTTTGAAAAGAAATTTTACCTTCCACATATTCCTCCAAAGCAATATTAGTTGGTTTTGGCATTCTTTCATAGAATTTTGAAATCTCAATTTGCTCACGATTTTCAAATACTTCTTCTAAATTATCGACTGTTGAGGCAAAATCAGAAAGTTTATTGCTCAATTCCTCTTTAATTTTTGTAGAAAGTTGTCTTGACCGTTGTGAAATTATCACAACAGCTTCATAAACATTACCTGTTTGTTTAGACAAATCGGTAACATCTCTTGTAATAATAGAAGGAGTTGGTACTGCCATAGTTATATAATTTAGAATGCGTGAAAATTTGTGTTATAAATAAATGTAATTAGTTTTGACTTAACGTAGTATTGCCGTTAGAAGTTTCACTTTTTTCAGTTTTAGCAATGCGTTGTAATTCTTTTTGAGAATCACTAAACATAACTGCTGCTTCTTTCAAAAATCTACTTTCGTTATATTTATCAACAAAACTTTGATAAAACTTTATTGTTATTTCAAACCTTTCTTTTTTCTTGTACTCATAGCTTTTTTTAGCCATGTCAAATTGTGCTGCAATACGCAAAAAGGCTGCTTCCTCTTGTAAATCAGAATCAGGAAAATCTTTTTGAAAATTCTCAAAGGCAATTGTTGCGGACTTAAATCTTTGCAATTTATAATATAATTTTGCAGTATTAAATGCTTTTATTTCTAATTTGCTACGCATTTCTTTGATTATATTATTTGTTTGCACAGCATATTTACTTTTCGGATAACGATTTAGGAACTCTTGAAATGCATCAATAGCAGTATTTGTACTAGTTTGGTCTAAATAAATTGGCGGTGAATCAGCATATAATGAATAAGCATGCATATAATAAGCCTCTTCCGCAAATTCACTTCGGTTATAAGTGTCAAAAAAAGTTTTAAAATAATGTGATGACAACAAATACTGTCCTTGTTGATAATTGCAATAGGCAAAATAAAATTGTGCCTTCTCACCCTCTGGCGAACCTTTTAGAATAGGTATCAGCTCTTCTAACAAAATTCCTGCTTTAGAAAAATCTTTTTTGTCTTCGTAATAAATAATAGCTGCTTTATAACGAACACGCCAATCATTATTTTTGACAATTTTTTGAAATTTACAAGAACTAAAGCAAATAATAGCAACAAAGAATAAAATTATTTTTTTCATAGTTACAAAAATAGCTGTTTATTTTTGCAATAAAAATAGTTTGACAGTTTTTAACATGAAATTCTCAAAAATACACTAAATAGGTTTAAAACATTAAATTTGTTGCGAAAGTATTTGTCATTCTGGTTTTGAGAAAAATCTAATTTTAGGGTTGTAGTAAAAAATGTATGATTATCTAAGTTACTGATTATCAATAACTTAGTAGAACATAGATAACACGGATTACGCTGATATTCACGGATTTATGTAATTTGTCTGTGATTATCCGTAAAATCTATGTTATCTGTGTGCCATAAAGTATTGATTTTCAACTA
>JAYTNF010000265.1:0-1603 GCA_043748455.1 Cytophagales bacterium | reverse complement strand
GAAAAAACTCATTTTATCAGTCCTTTGCAGCCTGACATTCTTTTGCGTGGCTTGCGGACAAAACATAGCTCAAAGTAGCTTACAAGACAGTTTGTTTGAACAAAGCCTAAAATTTCGTGTCAAGCAAGTTGATGAATTTATTGCACGTTTCAATTATGAAATTGATATTGAAGGCAAAAAAGTTCAGAATCATACAGATATGCAGGCACGCAAAAAGCAACTTGCAAGCCTTTTTGATTTTGAATATATTGCTAAAATGGATAGCAATAAACGCAAAATTGCAAGTAATTTTATTAATCAAGTTTGCGGAGGAGATAGCAGCAACTTATCTAAATTTTGGCTAATTTCTTTGTATGATAAAGATTTTTATGCAAAGGCTGTTTGTAAAGTTAAGTATTTGGGCAAAGATGAAACTTTACAACTGACCTTAAAAATAGAACAAGATGCTAAGAAAAATGTTCGTTGGGTGCTTGTGGCTGCACAAGCTAAGTTTTTGGAAATTGTGCCAACTGATACCACAAAGTTTATTTCTCCGGTTGCTCACGAACTCAATTTTATGCAACTTTCGCAAATTACAGACAAAAATACAAGTAATAATTCAGACAAAAACATTGATAATTCTGCAAATATTGCAGCTTATACTGCAAAAAATTATGAAGTTGAACAGTTAAGTATTTTCTTGTTTCTTATCAAAACCAAGCAATTAAAAATAGATTTTGTGCAGCATTTGAGTTTTCATTTTTCGCAAATTCCTAATTATACGTTTATTGTGGAGCATAAAGAAAGGACTCAAGGAAATGTGGGTTGGTTGATAACGGATATTCGGGAAAAGAAGCTTTAAAATTAAGCTTTGGTTTAAACAATAGGGTTTTAAAAATAGTCAATTTTAGCCTATTTTCCAAAATAAATAGACTAAAATTGCTAATTTTGTTATTAAAAAGTTAAAATATATCTGTTTTTATTCGCACGCCAATAGGATTTACCACGTTATTTCCTACACCAAATGCTACATCAAGACGAATAACTTTAAAGATTTTCTCTAATCCAACTGTAATTTCACCATAATTTCCAATTTCATTATTTCTTAAATAATGTCCACCAGCTACCAGATGCCAACCTAATTTACGCATAAAACCAAGTCTATTTGTTAGGAAACCGTTAAAATGTTGCTCATAATGTGCTTCTACAAAACTTGATGTTGTACTAAAACGGTAATAAGGCAACAAAAAGAAAGCATTAGGTTGTTTGTTTGCAAACAGAGTTTGAGTGGTATTAAAATGTGTGTAATCCATAAAATACGAAACTTTATTTTGAGCAAAACCTCCTGCGGATACAAAATATTCACCACGCCCTAATTGTCCCAAACTCATTTCATCGCTAATTGTGGCACGCAAAAAATGGAAATTAACATCTGCTAAACCTGCTTTGTAATAAAATTTCAAAGTTGGAAACTTTGATTCTGTATTTACTTTCAAATAAGGTCTTGTTGTATATTTTTGCCCAATTTTAATCACAAATTCTGCATCAAGAAATACGGCTTGGTGGTTTGCAAAAAACTTTTCAGGTATTTCAGGGTCTATAATAATATTTGGTGGAAAATACA
>JAYTNF010000264.1:0-9866 GCA_043748455.1 Cytophagales bacterium | reverse complement strand
AAAATTACGCTTGCTAACAAAAGTGAATTTGTGGAAAGGCTTACTCATGATAGTTATGTGGTACAAGTAGGGAGAATTTCAAACCGTTATCAAACTCGTTTGGATAAATTGCTAAGTGTTTTTGAACAAAGTAATTTTATTGATGACAAAGAAATCACAAAAGACTTTGCTCACAACCCAGATATAGACGAGTTGAAAACAATGACTGATATTTTGCATTATGTAGGGACTGACCCCACAGAAAAAAAGAAAATAGAAACAGAACAAGAGGCTTGGCGTACTGTAAATGCAATGTTTAAGGAAAAAGAACGAAAATATCAGAAAGCAATGGAAGAACAAAGAATAGCTTTGGAAGTGCAAAGAATAGCTTTGGAGGAACAAAAAAATGCATTGAATGAAAAGGACAAACTCATAGCAGAACTTTTAAGCAAGTTAAATGAGCAAAAATAAAAGTTTAAGGGATTAAAAAATTAATAAAAATAACACATAAACACAATGAAAGAAGTCTATATCGTATCGGCAGTAAGAACTCCAATTGGTGCTTTTGGTGGCATGTTGGCTGGTTTTTCGGCAACACAACTTGGAAGTCTAGCTATTAAAGGTGCCATTGCAAAAGCAGGCATGGATAGCACACAAATTGCACAAATTCAAGAAGTAATTATGGGCAATGTTGTTTCAGCAGGTTTGGGACAAGCACCTGCACGTCAAGCAGCACTTGGTGCAGGTTTGCATGTAAACACGATTTGCACAACTGTTAATAAAGTTTGTGCTTCGGGTATGAAATCAATTATGTATGCAGCACAAACAATTATGTGTGGTGGTGCAGATATGATTGTGGCAGGTGGCATGGAAAGTATGTCAAACATACCTTTTTATGTGCCCAAAGCACGTTTTGGCTATAAATATGGCAACGGAATTCTTGAAGATGGTTTACAAAGAGATGGTTTAGAAGACGTGTATCAGAAAAAAGCTATGGGAGTTTTTGCTGATGCTACTGCTAAACATTTTGAACTAAGTCGTGCATCACAAGACGAATTTGCTATTAATTCCTACAAAAAAATTGCCACAAATACAGATAATGGCAATTTTAAAAACGAAATTATAGCCATTGAAATTGATGCTAAAAAAGGTAAAATTATTATTGACACAGATGAAGAATATAAAAATGTGTTTTTTGATAAAATAC
Source organism: Cytophagales bacterium (assembly GCA_043748455.1). Classification (GTDB taxonomy): domain Bacteria; phylum Bacteroidota; class Bacteroidia; order Cytophagales; family Thermoflexibacteraceae; genus JAAFKA01. The sequence goes on along the minus strand of JAYTNF010000264.1, from coordinate 8,680 downwards.
CTAACTTAAAGCCAGCATTTACACCTGATGGAACTGTTACGGCAGCCAATGCTTCAACAATTAATGATGGTGCAGCCGCAGTAATTTTGGTTAGCAAAGAAAAAATGCTTGCGTTAGGCTTAAAACCTATTGCAAAAATTATAGCTTTTGCAGATGGTGAGCAAGAACCAGAATGGTTTACAACTGCTCCAACGATTGCAGCACCAAAAGCATTAAAAGTTGCAAAAATGGAAGTGAAAGATATTAACTATTTTGAAGTAAATGAGGCTTTTTCAGTTGTTCCAATGGCTTTTAACAAAGTTATGGGCATTAATCCTGAATTGACTAATATTTATGGTGGTGCTGTGGCTCTTGGTCATCCACTTGGTTGTTCAGGTGCAAGAATTGTTGTTACGCTAAATAATATCTTGCATGCACAAAAAGGTGCTGTTGGAATGGCTGCTATTTGTAATGGTGGTGGCGGTGCTTCTGCAATTATTATTGAGGCAGTTTAACTTTTTTATAGATGTCATCTTGCAAAATGTTGCACCATTTTAAAGATGACATCTATAATCATTTGGGAGTGTAGTAACATATATGCTGTAATAACCAAATTATTAAAAAATATAATAGAGGTGTAATTTTGTGGACTGTCTAAAGTTTTAACAAAAGTTACTTATTTTATAAACAATATATTTTAGTGGAAAAACACATTATTGCTAAGACCCCAAAAATAGAAGGACAAAACTAAGATGTTGCGCCGAATAAATTTTCGGATAGATATTAAGGGGTTATGTAGCAAAACAATATGTTTTTCCAAAAAAGATAATATCCACTATAAATTTACTAAAGCATATACTTGGCTAAAAAATGCAGCATATATTCTATAACATTACCTATTTTTATGCCATTTCTAAAAAAATATTTTTAAAATTATGTTTACAGGAATTATAGAAACTTTTGCCAAAGTAGTTGATATTCAACGAGATAAAACAAATATTCATTTTATTTTCGAATCTGAACTTTCTCAGGAACTCAAAATAGACCAAAGTGTAGCACATAATGGTGTTTGTTTGACTGTTACAGCTTTACATGCAAATACACATACAGTAACAGCCATTGATGAAACTTTACAGAAAACAAATTTAGGATATTTAAAAGTCGGAAGTATGGTAAATATTGAAAGATGTTTGCGTGCTGATGGTCGTTTTGATGGGCATTTTGTACAAGGTCATGTCGATGAAACCGCCATTTGCACAGAGGTTTTGGATACAGATGGAAGTTGGAAATATACTTTTGCTTATCACAGTACAAACAATAACATTACAGTTGCAAAAGGCTCAATTTGTATTAATGGTGTAAGTTTGACAGTTGTGGATTCTAAAAAAGGACAATTTAGTGTTGCAATTATCCCTTATACTTACGAACATACAAATTTTAAAACTTTGCAAAAAGGTGATACTGTTAATTTAGAATTTGATATTTTGGGAAAATATATTAACCAGTATCTTGCACTGTATTTAGAAAACTTAAAAACATAAATGATAATTATTAAATTCACAAAACCCAAATAAAATGTTATAAAAAGCCATTAAAACACTTTTAGCATCGAAAAATAAAAATATATACTAATTATATTAATTCTTATTACATTTTTTTTACAATTTCTAACGAATTATACTATGAAACGTAGAGAAGCATTAAAATTAGGTTTACTTGCCACCGCAGGTACATTGATTGGTTGTAGCAAAGACTCAACCAGTACAAGTTCTACCAATCCCACGCCAACAAGTTATGATAATCAAGTTATTATTATTGGTGCTGGAATTTCGGGTTTGGCTGCTGCTCAAAGATTAGCAAGCAAAAATATTAAAGTCCTCATTTTAGAAGGTAGAGATAGAATTGGTGGGCGAATTTGGACAGATAAAAGCTTGGGGTTTCCTTTTGATATGGGTGCAGGTTGGATTCACGGACCTTCGGCAGATAACCCAATTACCAAATTAGCTGCTGATGTAGGTGCAAAAACTTACCTCACAAATGATGGCAGTTTTTCACTTTTTGACCGAGCAGGTAAAGAAGTAGATGGGTCAGTTTTTGCAACTGCCAACGCAAGCTATAATAACCTAATTACACAAATGAATAGTTTTGCTAGCAATGTTACAGGTAATGACATTCCTTTTTCGCAAGCACTAAACCAAGTAAGAAATGGGGCTTTGAATGAACAATTTATTCAGTGGATGATGAGTTCTTATTTGGAGTTTGATAAAGGAGGTCCGATAGAAAATTTGTCGGCAAAAAATTGGAATACTGATGACAAATTTGAAGGCAAAGATGTATTATTACCCGAAGGTTATGAGCAGATTTTCAAAAATTTTGCCAGCCTCACGCCTAACATCAAACTTAGCCATACTGTAACAAATATTGAATATACCAAAGACGGTGTGAGCATTACGACTGATAAAGGCACTTTTACAGGCAAGCATTGTTTGTGTACCTTGCCTTTGGGCGTGTTAAAAAAAGGAGATGTAAAATTCAGTCCAGAACTGCCTGATGACAAAAAATCAACTATCAACCGCATGCAAATGGGTGGAGTAAACAAAGTAGTTTTAGTTTTTGACCATACTTTTTGGAATCCAGCCCAACAATATTATGGTTATGACAACCAAGTAAAAGGTAAATTTACTTATTTCCTCAACTTGCGTACTTTTACGGAAGTTAATGCTTTGGTTACATTTGGTTTTGGTAATTATGGTTATGAAATTGACAAAATGACTAACGAACAAATTAGCCAAGAGGCAATGATACCTTTAAGATTGATGTTTGGTAACGATATTCCAAATCCAAGTAAGATATTGGTTACAAGATGGGGTAATGATAAATTTAGCTATGGTGCTTACTCTTTTGGTAACTTGAACACAACTTACGAAGATTTTGAAAATTTTGGTAAATCTGTTATTAATAGATTACATTTTGCGGGTGAACATACTTCTGCCAAATACAGAGCTACTGTGCATGGAGCTTATTTATCGGGAATTAGAGAAGGTGAAAAAATTTCAACATTATAACTAAAAATTCTAAAAACATTTCAATTTTCTTGTAGCTATTTGGTAAACAAATAGCTACAAGAAAATTGAAATACATAGTTTCAGATATCCAAGTTATAATATTTTTAGTTCAAAATCAACTAAAAATAATGTATCACTACTCATTACTATTATTTTTATAATTAATTTCACAAAACCCAAATAAAATGTTAGAAAAAGCCATTAAAATAGCAGTGGAAGCACATACAGGACAAGTTGATAAGGCTGGAATTCCATACATTACGCACCTTTTTTCGGTCATGAACAGAGGACAATCCATGAACGAAAAAATTGTTGGCGTTTTGCATGACCTCATAGAAGACACACATTGGACAATAGAAATGTTAAGAAATGAAGGTTTTAGCGAAGAGATTGTTGAGGCTGTTCGTTGTATTACCAAACTTTCAGATACAGAAGACTATGATGTTTATATTAATCGTGTAAAATCTAATCCGTTGGCATTGCGTGTAAAATTGCATGATTTACAAGACAATATGAACATCATGCGGCGTGAGCAACTTACAGAAAAAGATTTTATTCGTCTAAATAAATACCTTAAAATTTACAGAATGTTGCTTAAAGAAACAGGAGTCGTTTAATAAATGTGTGAATTATGAATTATGAATTATGAAATATTTTAACACATCAAAAAAACTAAAAACTAAAAACTAAAAACCAAAAACCAAAAACTAAAAACTAGTCCACAGGGTCATAGCCGTGTCCTCCCCAAGGATGGCAACTGCCAAGTCGTTTTAAACCTTTTAGCCCACCTTTCCAGAAACCATATTTTTGTATTGCCTCTATCATATATTGCGAACAGGTAGGCGTATAACGACAAGAAGGCAACAACATAGGACTTATAGCAAGTTGGTAAAATCTGACTAATAAAATAGCAAGATAGCTAAATATATTTGTGATAAATTTTATCATAAATTTATGTTCTAATTTGTTTTGTAATTTAATTTGATAAAAATAAAAAAAATCAGCACAAAAATAATAATTTTGTACAATTTATTAGGTTTTCAGCATCAAAATTATTGCAACCAAATAGTAAATTTAATTATCTCATATTTCATACATAATATTTCATATTTCTTACAATACACAGATGAAAAAAATTGCAGTAATTGGTTCAGGTACAATGGGTAATGGTATTGCCCACGTTTTTGCACAAAACGGTTTTACAGTTTCTTTAATTGATGTTTCGGCAGATGCTTTGCAAAAAGCTATTGCAACAATTTCACAAAATCTTGACCGACAACTTAAAAAAGGCACAATTACAGAAGCCGAAAAAGCAGCCACTTTGCAAAATATCATAACTTATACAGATATGGCGTCAGGAGTTGCTGATATTTCCTTAGTTGTAGAAGCAGCAACCGAAAATTTTGAATTAAAATGCAAAATTTTTACACAATTAGATACCCTTTGCCCACCACATACGATTTTGGCGAGCAATACTTCTTCCATTTCTATCACAAGCATTGCGGCAGCAACCAAAAGACCAGAACAAGTAATTGGTATGCACTTTATGAATCCTGTGCCTGTTATGAAATTGGTTGAAGTAATACGAGGTTATGCAACGACTGATGCCATTACAGATACAATTATGGATATATCAAAAAAATTAGGCAAAGTTCCTGTAGAAGTGAATGATTACCCTGGTTTTATCTCAAATCGTATTTTGATGCCTATGATAAACGAAGCAATTTGTGCTTTGTATGAAGGTGTGGCAGGTGTTGAAGAAATAGATTCTGTTATGAAATTAGGCATGGCACACCCGATGGGGCCTTTGCAATTGGCTGATTTTATAGGTTTAGATGTCTGCAAATATATACTTGATGTGTTGTATAAAGGTTTTGGAAATCCTAAATATGCGGCTTGTCCGTTGTTGGTTAATATGGTGAGTGCCAAGAACTTAGGTGTAAAATCAGGAAAAGGTTTTTATACTTATCAAGGAAAAGATATGACGGTTTCAGAAAGATTTAAGAAAGTAGAAAGGAGTTTTGAGGCTGTTTAGTTAAGTATTTATCCTATTTATTTATATATTTTGTCATTCTGAGCCAGATTCTTCGCTTTGCTCAGAATGACAAAGTAAATTATCTCACGCTATTTGACACCCAACAATTTATCTAAACTACTTGTTGCCACAAAATGGTAGTTATTACGTGCCTTTTTATAGACTTGAAGTCCCCAATTTTGTGCTTTTGTGTCCGTATTTTTGTTTAGTGCATTGTAAATGGGTGCAATAAATTTACGCCTACCAACGTGCATTAAAAAAGTTTCCATTGGCAAATAAGCACTTTCATAACTTTTTGTTGCTGCCAAAGTAAACCAAACCGCCGCAATTTCCGCATTTGTACTTGATGATAATTTAAAAATTTTGTCTAATTCTTGCATTTGTGCAATGGTAATTTCTTTTGGCAAATTACGCACAAATCTTACCCATTCGAAGGTACTCCAATTTTCAGTTTTAAATAAATTTGGTTTTGTTCCATTAATCCACGCAGCCACACATTTATCTACATATTCAAAACGGTCTGAGGAAACAGTTGGATAATTGTCGGGTAAACCTGTTTCATAAACCCATTTTGAAACATTAATTTTCTTCTTTGCTTCTGGTAAAGTATCTAACAAATTTGTATTTAGATAATCAACAAATTGTTCAGTTGTAACAGATTTATAGGCAAAATTTTGGAAATATTTTTTGATAAACTCGTCAAATTTCTCACGTCCTACGGTTTCTTCAATGGTTCGTAAAAAGAAAAACCCTTTATCGTATGCAATATGTGTTACGCCATCATCTGGATTTTTATTTGTCAAATCAAGTTTTAGTTTTGTTTCATCGCCAAAATTCATGGCTTGTACTTCCTCTTTAAGGTCTTGTAAAGCAATGAGTTCTAACATATTTGCGTATGATTTTCCATAGACAGCCTCCATAATTCGGTTTTCAAAAAATACAGTAAAACCTTCGTTGAGCCAAAAATCTTCCCAAGTTGCGTTTGTTACCAAATTTCCAGACCAAGAATGTGCCAATTCATGTGCCACTAAATTTACTAATGATTTGTCGCCTGTGATAATTGTAGGCGTTGCAAAAGTTAATTTAGGGTTTTCCATACCACCAAAAGGGAAACTTGTAGGCATGATGAGCATATCATAACGTCCCCAATCATAAGCCCCATAGAGTTTTTCGGCTGCAACCAACATACTTTCCATGTCCTCAAATTCCTTTGTAGCTTTTTCTATCATGTTGCTTTCTGCATAAATTCCTGTACGATTTCCGACTGCCTTAAATGAAAAATCACCAACTGCTAATGCCAATAAATAGGCAGGAATTGCTTTGTCCATTTTGAAATGATAAACACCTTTTGCATTTTTTTCAGTTGGATTATTGGCACTCATCACTGCTAATAAATTTTCTGGAACTTTAACCGTTGCCTCGTAGGTAAAACGAATATTTGGGCTGTCTTGGCACGGAATCCACGTTCTTGCTAAAATAGCTTGGGACTGTGTAAATAAAAATGGCTGTTTTTTGCCTGATGTTTGTTGTGCAGAAAGCCATTGTAAAGCATCTGCATTGGCACTTGTTTGGTAATAAATTGTAACACTGTCGGTGCTTGGAAAAATATCTATTTCTAAGGCTTTACCCAAAAATAGTTTTTCTTCTGCCAAACGAAAAGTTGTTGCTTGGGCATTGCCTAACTCAACTTTTGCAATGTATAAATCTTTGGTATCAACATAAAATTTTGAAACTCCACCTAAATTTTTGATTAAGCAAGTAGCTTTTCCTGTTATAACTTTGGTTTTAAAATCAACCGTAATATCAAGATTAAGGTGTTTCATTACTGCTTCCAAGGGCTTTGCACAACTATGTTTGTCCATGATTATTGTGGGTTGTTTTTTTGTGATTGTTGTCTTTTGTGTGGTTTTATTTTGTTCAGTATTGCGATTACACGCAGATAAAGACAACAAAATAAGTAAGATAATGAGGTATTTCATGATAATTTTGTTAAAAAGTTGTGTAGTGTGGACTTTAGTCCACACTTATATAAGTGTGTGGACTAAAGTATATACTAAATTAAGTTAGTTTTTTATTTTTTTCGCCAATTCATTTATTGCAACCATGTCATTATCTGTAAATAAATATTTTAGACTTACTGCACTTTTGACATCATCTTTCAAAAAATCAGCATCAAATTCCGATGCTTTGCGATAAGCATTTAAAGCATCACCTAAGTCTTTGAGATAATAACACGCAATGGCAAGTCCTGCATAACTTTCAGCATCTTCTTTTTTTGCCAATGCTTGTTGAAAATTGCGTTTTGCTTGTTCATATTTTTTTATTGCCAACAGTTGATAGCCCAAATTTCCATAACAGTCTGCAAGGTTTGCATACTTATTTTTTATGGCTTTTTGGTATGCCTCAATAGCTTGCGTATGCTTATCTAATGCACCACTTACCAAACCCAAACGAAAATATGCCTCTGCAAAACTCGCATCTGCTATCAGTGCTTGGTTATAAAAAGAGGTTGCGGTTGCATAATTTTCATTGCCTTCATGCTCACGCCCTTTTGCGAATGCGGTTTCTGCTGTTTGCTTATCGATGTGTGAATTTATAATTTCGCTTTTTGTTGTATCTTGATGAGATGCATGAAGTTTATCTGGCTTATGATGTTCATTTTCAGGCTTTTTACCAGAGTTATTTCCAGAATTCTGTGATTGAGTTTCTGCTGCTCGAAGTGCATTTATGGCAGAATCAACCGATGACAGAGCAAGTTTTTCAGCTTGTTCATCAGATTTAGGTTTATTACAAGCAGAACATAAAAATAACAATAAAAGACATAGACAAAAAGGCATAATTACAAAGTATAAAATATGAAGTATGATATATAAAACCAAATAACTAAATTTTCGTAAATTTAACAAAAATACAATACAACTAACATTTCTCAAAGAAATGTTAGTTTTGAAATCATATTTCATATTTATTAATCACATAGCTTTGAAACAGAGATTATTACTTTGTATATTTTCAATATTTGTTGTAACCTTGCATACAAATTGGTTTTCAGTTATAACAAAAGAACATCATTGCATCTCAAAAACAATAGTTTTAGCACAAATAATTTCTTGTGGGCAACTTGTTGAGGGAGATTTGGAGGGAGGCAGATATATCATAGATTTAGGCATTAATAGTGGCAGTTTTGATATGGAATATACGACTTATGAAATTCCAGACGGTATAGAAATTTATCAAGATGGAAATTTAGTAGTAGATTTTGGCTGTGTAAATACAGGAGGCAGCAAATCAAATGAAATTTGGCATGGTGAAACTATAAATTTTAAAGGTTATTCTAATCAAATTGAAGTTGTTATTTACGGAAATTGTGCAGCTTTGCCAAAAGGAGCAGGAACTGGTTGGAAATTTCAGCTAAGATGTCCCCAAAGTTTTTTTGCAGAAAATCCTCAATAGCTTAAATTATAAATAATTAATGTAAGTTGCTATTGATTAATAAATGTAAGTTGCGTAGAATGTACCGCACCCTTTAGGGTGCAAGGTCATTACAAAATAGGACTAAAATCCAGAAAATAATATTAATTTTAGAGTTTTTAATAAATTT
>JAYTNF010000263.1:0-45969 GCA_043748455.1 Cytophagales bacterium | reverse complement strand
TGTATTTTCGGGTAAAATACCACGACAACCACGATGTCCTTGTAAATCAAACATGAAACTGTATTAGATAAAAAAGTTAGTCTTACTGTTGTAAATATATAATAATTTTGAAAGGTTATGCTATTTTTGAAAAAAATAATTATAAAATACTTAGCTTTGCATTGGAATTAAAATGTAGCGAAAGTGGTAAAAATAGGTAATATAGAATTAGGAGATTTCCCGTTGTTGTTAGCACCAATGGAGGATGTGAGTGACCCACCATTTCGGGCTGTTTGCAAAGAAAACGGCGTAGATTTGATGTATACAGAGTTTATTTCGGCAGAAGGATTAATTAGAGATGCTGCAAAAAGCATACAAAAATTAGATATTTTTGAATACGAAAGACCTATCGGCATACAAATTTTTGGAGACAAAGTTGAAGTCATGCGTGAAGCAGCAGCCATTGCAGACAATACAAATCCAGAATTGGTTGATATAAACTATGGTTGTCCTGTAAAAAATGTGGCTTGCAAAGGTGCAGGTGCAGGTTTATTGCGTGATTTGCCAAAAATGCAAAAAATTACCGAAGAAATCGTAAAAATTTGCAAAAGACCTGTTACCGTAAAAACACGTTTGGGTTGGGACGATGACACAATTAATATTTTAGAAGTTGCAAAACGTCTGCAAGATGTTGGTATTCAGGCACTTAGCATACATGGACGTACACGAGCACAAATGTATAAAGGAGATGCAGATTGGCGACTTATTGGCGAAGTTAAAAATATGCCCGATATTAAAATTCCTATATTTGGCAATGGCGACATTGATTCTCCAGAAAAAGCCTTAGAATATCGCAACCGTTATGGTGTTGATGGTATTATGATTGGTCGTGCTGCGATTGGTTATCCTTGGATTTTTAATGAAATTAAGCATTACTTCAAAACAGGACAAAAATTACCACCTCCAACAGTTGCCCAACGAGTAATTGCATGTAAAAAGCATTTTGAATTTTCTTTGATGTGGAAAGGAGATAAATTAGGAATGTTTGAGATGCGAAGACATTACACCAATTATTTTAGAGGTTTACCCGATTTTAAACCATTTCGTATGAGTTTGGTTGAAACTTTAAATCCTAATGAAGTGAGAGATATTTTAGAACAAGTTGGAGAATATTATAAATATATTCAGCCTATTTCAGTGGTTGCACCTTTGGGAGAAGTGAGTTATTAGTTTGAGTTTGATACTGACGTTTTAAAATGTCAGTATCTTAGCTCAGAATGGCAGCAAAATTTTAAACCTAACTCTACAACAATGTATCACGAATACCAATTAACTGATTTTTTTACAAAAGAAATTCCTTATAAAGATTTTCAGATAAATAAATTAGAGGAAATGCCACCATTGCCCGAATACATTAAAAGTCCACATAAACATTTATTTTATGAGTTATTTATTCTGTCAAGTGGCTCAACAATACACAATGTCGATTTTTTGGAGTTTCAACTCTCGGCAAATACGCTATTTTTTATTTCCCAAGGGCAATTACACATTTGGGCAAAAAACCTTAGAAAATCTCTAGTAGGATTTCGGCTAATGTTTAATGAAACTTTTATGACACATAACTTCATTAAGCCTAATTTCCTTTTTGAATTGGTTTATTTGAATAATATTTATTTTAATCCACTTTTGGCTATTGAGCCAAATGCTAAAATTTATACCTATTTTGAGTTATTGCATCAAGAATATCAAGACGAAAACAGAAATAAACACAGTTTGCAAGCAATGTTATACTTGATTTTAAATGAAATTCAAAAAATTGCAAATGCCCAAATTCCTAATCAAACAGAAAACCTTAATGATTTGACGATTTACAAGCAATTTCTGAATAATGTTGAAAATTCATTTAATCAAAATATTGCGATTGATAGTTATGCAGAAAATTTGTGTATTTCAACAAGGCAATTAAGTAGAATTGTTAAAAATTTAGCCAATTTAACACTTAATCAAGTTATTCAAAATCGGCGAATTTTGGAAGCAAAACGGTTACTTAAATACTCAAATCTTAGCATCAATGAAATTGCTTATCAAAGTGGTTTTGAAGATACTTCTTATTTTATTAGGTTATTTAAAAAATTGGAAAATTGTACACCAACCGAATTTAAGAAAATCCTATAAATCCTATAACTTGTCCATATTGTGCTACTCAAAAAAAATAGAATTTTGTAATTTTGCTGAATTATAAAACTTCTATTCTATGAATTTATCCCATAAAATTTTAGCTATTTCGGCAATAGCTTTGTCCGTAATAGCTTGTTCAAAAAGCAGCGACACAACCGCAACAACTACGCCTGTGGTTTCTGGTGGCACAAATCCCGAACCTATTGTTGTAACAAATTGCGAAACAAGCACTGGCGTAAGCAAACTTATTTGTTTGGCAGATGCTTTTAAAGGCAAATTAGATGCCTCGCAAATAGCAACCGTACAAAGAACTTATGATGTAGCAGAGGCAAAAAAATGGTCAAACTTGCCACAAAACTTGGTGCAAGGTGCAAATAAAAGGGTTGGACTTGCATTTAGCAGCCTAACAAGTACACAAATCCAATATGCAAAAGCATTAGTTAAAGCAGCAGCAGGGACAGCAAATGATGAAGGTTGGCAAGAAATACAACACATTATCAACGCTGACGAATATTTATTGGCAAATGGTGGCGGTGCAACTTATGGGGCAGGAAATTATTATATTGCTATTTTAGGTACGCCATCTTTAACAGGAACTTGGGAATTGCAATTTGGCGGACATCATTTGGCTTTTGCAAATACGTATAAAAACGGAGTTTTAGTTGGGGCAACTCCTGCCTTTCGTTCTTCTGAACCTTTTGCTGCCTTTACTTGGAGTTCGGTGAGTAATCAGCCTTTGGTGCAAGAAAAAGATGCTTTATCGGCAATGTTAAACGGACTTTCGGCATCAGAACTTGCCACTGCAAAATTAAGTAGCACGTTTAGTGATTTGCTTGTTGGTCCTCAAAAAGATGGACAATTTCCAACAACGCCATCAGGAATAAAAGTAGGAAATTTGTCGGCAGCACAAAAAACATTGGTTCTTAATGCCATAAAAACCTATACAGGCGATATTGCAGACGCAGATGCAGCCACAATACTTGCAAAATATACCAAAGAATTAGACAATACTTACATTTCTTATTCGGGAAATACAAGTTTAATCAACCAAAATGATTATGTAAGAATAGATGGAACTTCAATTTGGATAGAATATTCTTGTCAGCGTGGCATTGTATTAAGCCCAACTCACCCACATTCTGTATGGCGTGATAAAACAAGTGATTATGGTGGCAATTAGAAAATAATTTTTAGATTAGGCTTACAATATTGCTGATAATCAAAGGTTTATCTTTTACAGTTCCGTAGGAACGAAATATTTATAGAAGAATATGTATTTTTGAGTTTTAAAGTTCCGTAGGAACGTAATATTTCGTTCCTACGGAACTTTAAAAGATTTTTTGTTCAAATTGCTATAAATATTTCGTTCCTACGGAACTTTAAAAACGTAACTTACTGAAAATCAGCAATATTGATTTTAGGTCTATTATCTATTGGGTGGCTTCGAGCCACCCAATAGATAATTTTCTCAATAGCTTACAAATTATATCTCCCTTTCAAATATGTTAAAAACCTTATTCCTAATTTTTTTATTTCTTTGTAACATCAAGATTTTGGCACACCCAATGCCAAATTCTGTTGTTAATCTTCATATCAAAGAAAATATGATAAAAGGAGAAGCAAAAATTCCGTTTATTGAACTCGAAAACGCATTAAATACAAAAATTGACACAGACGAAATTACTAATAAAAATAGCAAATACATAGCTTATTTTATAAAACATATTGCAGCCATTACCAAAAATCGCAAAAATCAAGAATGGAAAACAAGCATAGAAAACATTACTATTTATACAGATACCGATGATTTTGTGGGAAAATATCAGGAAATTATCGTCAATTTTAGCCTAATTCCTCAAAATAAAGCAGATTTAAGACATTTTGAGTTTCGTTATGATGTTATCATTCATCAAGTTATTACACACAAAATTCTGGTTTATCTACAAGAAGATTGGAAAAATGGCATCTCAATAGAAACAGATGCTCAACAAATTGGTATGATTACATTAGATATTCCAAGCGGAAAAATTTTGCCTTTACAAATACAGTTAGCGGAAGGAAGTTTTTGGAAAGGTTTTTTAGGAATGTTATATTTTGGAATGCAACACATTAGAGAAGGTTTAGACCACATTTTATTTTTGCTAACCTTGTTATTAATAGCACCGCTAAAAATTATAGCAACAGAAAACCATATAAAATGGTCGTTATTTCAAGGATTTGGCTATACTTTGCAACGGTTTTTGAAAATTAGTCTTGCTTTTACACTCGGACATTCTATAACTTTATTAGTAGGTTCTTTCAATTTATTGCCCATAAATAGCCAATATATAGAAATAATTATTGCCTTATCCATTCTAATTTCTGCCATTCACGCCATAAAACCGATATTTAACAACAGAGAATTGTTAATTGCCCTTACTTTTGGCTTAGTTCACGGACTTGCTTTTTCCTATTCTTTGGCTCATTTGGAACTTTCCACATATAGCAAAATCATTAGTATTGCAGGTTTTAATATAGGCATAGAAATTATGCAAATTATGATAATGTTGCTTTGTTTTCCGATAATTTTGTTAAGCAATTTTCAATTTTACGACAAACTTCGTGTAATTTTTTCTTGTTTTGCCATTATTGCTGCTCTTGCTTGGTTGGTAGAAAGAATTACAAATGAAAGTAATATGATTAGTAATATTTTATCTAATATTTCATCATAAAATAATTAGTGTAAGTTGCGTAGAATGTACCGCCCCCTTTAGGGTGCAAGGTCATTATAAATGGTAATAAAATCGTTAAATTAACATCCTTTTAAAGGTTTTTAATAAATTTGCTTTGCAAATTTATTAAAAACCTTTAAAAGGGTGCGGTACATTTTACGCAACTTACATTAATTATAGAGTGAACTGTATTTAAGAGTTTTGAAATAAATTTAAAATTCCGTTTTACTAATTAAAAAAAAATATGTATTTTTATAACACTATTGTAGTTGTTTGCTTAAAATATTACGCTATGAAATATCTAAAAATATTTATACTTGTTATTTCTCTAATTGGTATAAAATGCAATTTTAGTAAAGCACAAACTTGTCCACCAACTATTCCCACAGCACCTATTTGTACAAATACTTGTGTTTCTACAACTGCTTCTAATAATGACAACGTAACAACAGGAAACACAAGATGTTATATGTCTGGCACTTCAACATTTGGTACTTATGGACTTAATGGAGGTACATTAGTGGTTGCAGGTGGTAATTTAACGGTAAATGATTTTGATATTGCCAACACTACGGGCAGCACAATTATTGTTACAGGAGGAACATTAAATATAAGTTGGAGAAATCTAAATAGTTTAGGTAGTTTGAGAGTTTGCGGAGGTACAGTCAATGTTTCGGGAACAACTTATAATAATGGTTTCAATTATAATGTAGGTAGTGGTGCAACACTAAATTTTACTTCTACTTTTAATGCTCAAAATGTTGTAATTACCAACAGTGGCACGACTAATTTTACTGCCACAGGTCAAATAAATTTTAATAATAGTGGTAGTGTGATTAATAATTCGGGAATAATTACAGGAACAAATGCAGATTTATCTTTAAATAGTAGTGGAGCTAATGTAATTAACAACACAGGAACTATAACTTTGAGAGATTTAACCATAAATACGGGCAATTTTGTAAATATGGGCAATAGTGCCAACTTAAATATTAGAAATCTTAACGCCAATAATCAAACAAATTCTTTTTGTGTGGCACCTGGGGCTTGTGCTAATTTTACAGTTACAGGCACTGCACAAATGAATAATCCACTGACAACAAGCTCAACTTTAAGATATTGCGGAGCTACAACAGGTTTTCCTTCAGGTGGTGGTACTGGTTCTGCAACTTCAAATTGTGTAACTTGTCCTGCGATACTTCCTGTTACTTGGGTAGATTTTATAGCAATTAAGGAACAAAATCATATAAAACTTACGTGGAAAACCACCGAAGAAATCAATACAAGTCATTTTGAAATAGAAAGTAGTAGTGATGCCATTAATTACCAAGTTATTGCAAAAGTACCAATAAACAACAAAATATCTTTGAATGAGTATGTTTATTTGCAAAATTTACCAAATCAAGCTGTTTCTTATTACAGAATTAAACAAATAGATAATGATAAAAAATTTACATATTCTAAAATAGTTGTAGTAAATTTGGATATTTCTCTACAAAAATTACATATTACAATATTTCCAAATCCCGCACAAAATACAATAAATATTATCTCAAAAGAGTTAATTAATGAAACCTGTCAAATAGAACTTATTAATTTACAAGGCAAAATAGAACAAAAATATAAACTATCTAAATTAGATATTCATACGGTTTTAAGTTTACCTGACTTAGCAAAAGGCTTGTATTTTTTGCGAATAACTATGCAAAATGATGTAAAATTATATAAATTAATTATAAATATATAGTGCAAATATATTTTTGATAAAAAAAATATTATTCAAAAGTTTTCATAGTTTCTGCAAACACTTCTGCAAATTTCTCAAGAAAAAAATACTAAGAAATTTTCATAGCAACTTATCAACAAAGTTAGTATTTTTGCACAAAACACGAGATTATGACAGACTTATTCAGGAATGTAATACAACTTTCCCTACAAAATGCACCATTGTTATACGAAAATGAAATTTTAACAGGTTTTTCGGGCAATAAAATGATACGAATGTTGCAAGGTTTTACGCAATTATTCAAAGATGAATCAGATGTTTGCTACCTTGAAGTTGGTGTTTTTGAAGGACTAACTTTGCTTTCTGTTGCAGGTGCAAATCCTCAAACTGCGTGTTATGGCGTTGATAATTATAAGGCTTGGGTGCAAGGCGAAACAAATTTTACGAAATTCAAACAACGCAAAGAAAAATTACAACTCACAAATGCACATATTCTTAACGAAGATTTTGAAGATGCTTTGTTAAATTTGAAACAACGAATTGGCGATAAAAAAATTGGAGTTTATTTTATCGATGGGCCTCATGATTATAGAAGTCAATTAACTTGCTTACTATTTGCTTTACCTTATTTGCATGAAAATGCTGTAATTATTATTGATGACTGTAATTATCGTCATGTTAGGCAAGCAAATTCAGATTTTTTAGTTTCGCACCCCGAATTTAAACTACTTTTTGACAGTTATACTTCTTCGCACCCTGATAATATGACAGAAATTCAAAAGCCCGAAGCCACACAAGGTTGGTGGGACGGTGTAAATGTTATTGTGCGTGATAAAAGCAATAAATTGCCACAACTTTTACCACCTACACACAGAGATAGAAGTTTATTTTTTAACGACCATTTGGTACAAGCCTCTGCATCAGCTTCCGTTGCACCAGAATTAGTACGAGGTTTTAGTGCTTTAATGAAAGGAAAATTTTATACAGGTTTGCACTCTTTTGGTGCTGCGTGGAAAAAATTTAGGAAAATGAAGTTAGGAAATTTATATTTTGAATCTAATACTTATTCCAAAAAATTACCAAAAGATAGGTTTAATTAGTTGTAAGTTTTAAATTATTTAATATACTGATAATCAATAACTTATAAATAAAACAACCTGAACTAATTTTCTACTTATTGATGTAGTATTGTGTAAAAAGAGTTACACAATACTACATCAATAAAATTTTCCATGCTTTCAAAATAGAATCTCCATTGTCTAACAAAGCCTTAGCATGATAAAATTTTGTTTCATAACTGTTATTATTTTCTATTGCTATCTCAATTTCCATGTCAATTAATGTGGTCATTGTTGGCAATTTTTCTATGTTTGCTAATTGTGCTAAGTTATTGCCTGTCAATATGTTACTATGTTTAATATGTTCAGGAAGTTGGTCGATGCCAATGCCTTTTGTTGTTAAAGGTTTTGCCACTTCAAACAACGCATTGCCACTTGCCCGACAATACCAATCTCCACCCAAACGTGCAACCAAATCTATTTTATTTGGCAAAATTTGTCCTTTGTCATTCAAAATTTCTTCTTTAATGTGCATCAATAAAATTTCGCAAAAAATCAAATTTCCTGCACCACCTTCATTGCCCAAAGGCATGACTTGTGTAACTTTACACTCAAAACTTACAGGAGATTCAGCAACTCTCGGCGGTTTTACAAACACAGAAGGCAATGCGGTCAAACCAGCTTTTACAAATTCATCAACACCTTTTTCATACTCTGTACTTGCCAAAGATGCCTGTTGCACCAAATCATAATTTACCACATTTATCACTACTTCGCTGATTTCCAACACATTTTCTAAGCTATGTTTGGTCGTATTATCACGCACACGCCGAGCAGGTGAGAAAATTAAAATTGGCGGTTTTGTGCTAAACATATTGAAAAAACTAAACGGACTTAAATTAACAGTTCCATTTTTGTCTATTGTACTTGCAAATGCAATAGGGCGAGGAGCTATTGCACCTTGCAAATAACCTTGCAAAGCAGCAGCCGAAATTTCTGAAGGGTTTATGGTTTTGTACATGAATATCAGTAGTAAAATAAAACTATTTTTAAGTCCATAGGACTTTAACCTTGGTAGAAAATATGTCAAAATTAGGGCAAACTCCGTAGGAGTTATACTTTTGACATTTAGGTTTCACTCCTACGGAGTTTTGTAGAAAAATATCTAATTTTTCTACCAAGGTTGCAGTCCTAACGGACTTATTTTGTGTTTTTAGCAATTACGCTACAATATATTTATTTTTCTATCAATTTTAATAACTCTTGTTGATGAGGTTTTGTGTCATCAATAAGTTTGTAATGTTCTTGGGCGTAAGTTATTGGAAACTCGGATTCTTTGAGTTTTTCATAATGACCTTGGGCAATAACCGAAGTTCTTTCAATTTTTCTTGCTCCTTCAATCACCCAATCAGCAGTCTTTTTGGTTTCAAAACGACAAGTGTTACAGATAAATTCTGTTACCTCATTGTATTCATTTCTACGAGCTGTTACTCGTAAAACGTCATCACCTTTATACCACAAAACTACTTTTCCGCAACACTTATCACAATTTCTGTGTGCATCAACAGGTTTTGAGAACCAGACACGACTTTTGAAACGGAAAGTTTTATCAGTCAAAGCACCAACAGGGCAAACATCAATCACATTGCCTGAAAAATCATTGTCCATAACATTGCTTATGTATGTGCCTATTTCGGCAGAATCACCACGTTTTAACACGCCATGAACTCGTTTATTAGTCAGTTGGTCGGCAACTTGCACACAACGGTAGCACAAAATACACCGAGTCATGTGTAATTGCACATAACGACCCAAATCTATTTTTTCAAAAGTTCGGCGTTTTTCTTCATAGCGTTGCCTTACGTTGCCATGTTTGAAAGCAAAATTTTGCAAATCACATTCCCCAGCTTGGTCGCAAATTGGACAGTCTAATGGGTGATTAATAAGTAAAAATTCTACAATTCCCTTGCGGATTTCTAATACATCAGGACTTAATGTATTTTGAATTTCCATGCCATCTTGCACAGGTGTAATGCAGGAAGCCACCAATTTTGGCATTGGTCGAGGGTCTTTTTCAGAACCTTTGGTAACTTTTACCAAGCAAGCCCTACATTTTCCGCCACTACCTTTCAAGGTTGAGTAGTAACACATTGCAGGAGGAACTATATCGCCACCAATGGTACGGGCAGCTTGTAAAATCGTTGAACCGTCTGGAACTTCGACTTGTATGCCATCAAATGTAACTTTTGCCATATTGTTATTTTATTGCAAGTCTGTATGATATTTTTTAATTTAATTGTTTGAAGATAATTATATTATTTGTCATCTCAAAACTGTATTAAATTACAATAATTCTATTACTAAATTTTACTGATTAAATTACTTTATGAGATATAAAAGTTTACAAAACTAATAAATTTTGGCAGTCTAAAAAATAATGAGTCTAAATTTTTTTAATAAAAGTAGCATAGAACTAACAGTTCTTAGAGAACTGTTAGTTCTATGCTACTTTTTGAAAAACCACCAATTATTTCAATAAATTCCTTGAAATTACAATTTTCTGAATTTCAGAAGTTCCTTCATAAATTTGTGTGATTTTGGCATCACGCATCAATCTTTCTACGTGAAATTCTTTTACAAAAC
Organism: Cytophagales bacterium; assembly: GCA_043748455.1. GTDB lineage: Bacteria > Bacteroidota > Bacteroidia > Cytophagales > Thermoflexibacteraceae > JAAFKA01. Next base: position 35,674 of record JAYTNF010000263.1, on the reverse strand, counting down.
CGTAACCACCATGAATTTGAACTGCCTCAATAGTTGTGTCCATTGCCACTTTTGAAGCAAAAAGTTTTGCCATTGCACCTTGCAAAGAAAAATCTAATTTCGCATCTTTCATCTGTGCAGCTTGCAAACACAACAAACGTGCAGCCTCAATTTGCGTTGCCATATCTGCTAATTTGAAGGCAATAGCTTGGTGTTCAGAAATTGCTTTGCCAAAAGATTTACGTTCTTTTGAATATTTTAATGACAATTCGTAAGCACCTGCTGCAATACCTAATGCTTGTGCAGCAATACCAATACGACCACCGTTTAAGGTACTCATTGCAAAAGTAAAACCAAAACCATCATCACCAATGCGGTTTGCTTTTGGCACTTTTACGTCTGTAAACATCAATGAATGTGTATCAGAGCCACGAATCCCTAATTTATTTTCTTTTTTGCCAACCACAAAACCTTCCATTCCTCTTTCAACTATCAAAGCATTGATACCTTTGTGTTTTTTGGCAACATCAGTTTGTGCAATAACAATATAAGTTGAGGCAGAACTTCCGTTGGTAATCCAATTTTTTGTGCCATTTACCAAATAATAATCTCCCATATCCACCGCAGTTGTGTGTTGTTGCGTGGCATCAGAGCCTGCTTCGGGTTCAGACAAGCAAAAAGCACCTAATTTTTCGCCTTTTGCCAAAGGAACAAGATATTTCATTTTTTGGTCTTCGTTGCCATATTTCTCTAATCCCCAACAAACTAAGGAATTATTTACAGACATTGCCACAGATGCAGAAGCATCAATTTTAGAAATTTCTTCCATTGCCAACACATAAGAAACGGTATCTAAACCACTTCCACCGTATTTTGGACTTGTCATCATGCCCATAAAACCGAGTTCTCCCATCATTTTGATTTGTTCGGCTGGGAATTTTTGGTGTTCATCTCTTTCAATGACCCCTGGTAATAATTCTTTTTCAGCAAATTCTCTTGCTGCTTGGCGTACTGCTTCCTGTTCTTCTGTAAATCCGAATGTCATGGTCGTTATTTTATGTTATTTGGGCGTAAATCTACAAATATTTATATACATTTGCAAACAATAAATTATGTGATATGTTTGCAAATTTGATACTGAAATTTAAAATTTGTTTTGTCATTCTGAGCTTGGGAACAATCTGAATTATTTATTTTAAACTATAACATCAAATGCTTCCCAAGCTCAGAATGACAAATCTCAAATATTAGCACTAAAATAAAATCATGACCCAACTTATTTTTACAGATAACCCCAAAGATTGGCAAAATTTATTGCCACTTACTTTCATAAAACCTATTTCAAGTTTGAGAATTGGTATTTTGACAATTAAAGAAAAATGGCAAAAATATTTACAATTTGCTGATAATCAAGTATTTTATTTAACAGAAAGTTATTTGCAAGCCAAATATTCAACATATCCACAACTAACAAATGATGGAACAACAGATAACAAAATAAATCAAAATCAAATTAGTGGCAATTCACCAAACACTTTCTTATATGTCAATAATAGTATATTGCCTGATAAAGATTTGATAAAAATAATTCAAAATTTGCCATTAAATAGTGTCTTAGTTTCTAAACAAACTGTAATAGCTATTTATACACAAAAACAGTTTATTAGTATTTTTGATATTTTTGAATTAGCAAAATTACAAAATAATAATTTACAAATTATTGATTATCAAGGTATTGCAACAAAAATAAATTTTGTCTATGATATTTTTAAAGAAAATCGTCAGCAAATTATTAATGATTTTGCATTGATTACAGCCAACAGACAAAGTTTAGCAATTACAGATATACACACAAGAATTTATGGGGCAGAAAATATATTTTTGGAAGCAGGTGCAACCATAAAAGCTGCAATTTTGAATGCCGAAGATGCACCTATATATATTGGTCAAAATGCAAAAGTACATGAAGGTGCAATTATCAAAGGTGCTTTTGCCTTGTGTGAAGGTGCAGAAGTAAATATGGCAGCCAAAATAAAAGGAGACACAACGGTTGGCGTGTTTTCAAAAGTTGGTGGCGAAATTAGCAATTCTGTTATTATGGGTTATTCAAACAAAGGACATGATGGTTTTTTAGGAAATTCTGTTATTGGTGAATGGTGCAATTTGGGTGCAGATACCAATACCTCCAATCTCAAAAACAATTATAGCCAAGTAAAATTATGGAATTTTGCAACAGAAACCATGCTTGATACAGGTTTGCAATTTTGCGGTACAATTATGGGAGACCATGCAAAATGTAGCATAAATACAATGTTAAACACAGGTACAGTTATAGGAATTGGTGCAAATTTATTTGGTGCAGATTTTCCGCCAAAATTTGTTCCACCTTTTGCTTGGGGTGGTAAAACTGAAAACGAAACCTTTGATTTTGATAAATTTTGCGAAATGGCAACACGGGTCATGCAAAGACGTGGTATTTTGTTAGAAAAAGCTGATGCAGAAATATTGGAAACCGTTTTTAAGGTAACAGAAAAATACCGCAAATAATAAGTTATAATTTAATACATCTGGTAATAAATTTATCTTTATGCAAATAAAAAAAATTATTTTTGTTATCATTTTATAATATGTCATTTATTACCTTATTTTTGCACCAAGCTATTGACAAACTATTTAATATTTTTTTTTTATTTTTGTTAAATTATTGGAAAATACTTAGTAAAAATAGAGAAATATGTGTAGTTATAAGTAATATTTGATTGAAAAAATACTTTTTTGCAAAATTCATACTAAAAAATTACTGTTTTTTGATTTAAAAAACTATTTTTGGCTTTAATTTAAAAATAATAACCTAAATTTACGCTTAATTCTAATACTTAAACCTATGAAACAAAGAGGGAACTATGTCGGCTTAGCGTTTCTTGGTGCATCAATGTTGTTAAATTCTTATGACGCAACTGCACAAAAGAAAGAAGTCGAAATGAGCTCAAGGCTTTACAAAATGGACGTACAGCCACAGCGTCAACGTCTGCCGAATATAATTAATGAATTGCTCGACGACGAGTTTGCACCAACAATTAGCCCTGATGGTAAAAGTTTGATTTATCAATCAAACCGCAATGGCAAAAAATTTGAAGGCTACTACCGTTTGTGGGAGTCTAAAAAAGATTCTAATGGCTGGTGGACAGCACCAACCCCATTAGAAGCTATTAATGCGAAAGCAGCAAAAGGCGACATCATTGGTGGCCCTATGTATGCTTATGATGGTAACACATTGTATTATTTTGCTAAAATAGCAGGCAGTCAAGCAGAAGATATTTATTATTCTACTAAACAAGGTGATAAATGGTCTGAACCTATGCCTGTAAAAGGTGCTGTAAACACAGGTGATTATGAAGGTTTCCCTTCTGTTTCTCCTGACGGACAACGCCTATATTTCATGCGTAAATCGGCTGCTGAAACTTCAACAACAACTGCTTCTACAACAGGTGCAGAAGGAACTGCTCCTAAGAAAAAAGAACCAAAAGACAAACCAACAACTTACAAGTTAATGGTTGCAAAATTGCAAGATGATGGTTCTTGGGGTGGTGTAGAAGAATTGCCAGCACCAATTAATCAAGGTGGTGAAAAATATCCACACATCGGACCTGATGGACAGACTCTTTATTTCTCATCTTTGAGAGGTGGCGGTTCTCCAGAAAGAGCTTTTGATTGGAATATTTACGTTTCTGAAATGAAAGAAGGTGGCTCATGGGGTGAACCAAAACCTATGGACGATGCTCCATATGTAAAAAATACAGGTTACACTATTTTAGAAGATGGTCCTATGAGTATTGCACCACAAGGTGATGAACCTCATGTATTAGGATTTTTCTCTGCTCATTATGGTGCTTCTCACGAACTTTTTACTTTGCCAATTCCAGAAGGATTGCGTCCTCGTAAAACTTGTTTCTTTAAAGCAACAGTTGTAGATTCTATAACTCGTAAACCTGTTTATGTAACAGCAAAAGTTGAAAATTTGACACGTCCAATGACATATAACGTGAAAAATGACACAACAAAAGGTGGCAGATTTGGTTCTGTGTTTACAGAAACTAACAAATATAAAATCACAATAGAACACCCAGATTACAAAACATATATTTATACAGCTGATTTAGCTACATTTAATATGTGGACTTCTTGCGAAAAATTAATGCTTTTGCAGAAAAAAGGGGTAATTGCAAGAATTTCTGTTATCGATGCTATGACAAAAGAGCCTGTTGAATCAATGCTTGATGTGAAAGGTGATAATGAAAAAGGTGTAGTTAAAGATTTCATGAAAAAAGATAAAGGTGTTTTTACAATGTTGTTAGCTGCTGGTACAACTTACACAGCAAAAGCAAACGCAACAGATTATGACGAAAAAATACAAGCTATTGACTTGACAAACAAAATGGACGGAGATACAATTAACCGTTTTATTTTAATTGACAAAACAATAATTGTTACTTTTGACAACATTAACTTTGCAACTGCTCGTCCTCGTTCTATGGATAAAAAAGAATTGACTGCTTCTTTATTGCCTCGTTCTATCGAAGTATTAAACCAAGTATTGAAATTCATGCAAGATTATCCTAACCAAAAAGTTAATATTTTGGCTCACACAGATGACGTAGGTAAAGACGAATACAATCAAGGTTTATCTGACCGTCGTGCTGCTGCTGCTAAGGCATATTTAATTTCTAAAGGTATTAGTGAAACTCGTTTAACTGCAAAAGGTTTTGGTGAAACACAACCAACTGTTCCAAACTTAATGGACGGTAAACCTGATAAAAACAACAGAGCATTAAACCGCCGTGTTGAATTTAAAAACTTTAAATAACAAATAGATAATTTCAAAATAGTTATTTAATAATTTTAGCCTACAAAATAGCAATATTTTGTAGGCTTTTTTGTATAATATTTATGAGATATTCTGTGAGATATTTTTGTGTAAAATTCAGTATTACAAAATATCTTAGTAACTTGCCATATATTTCAAAAGCATATCACAAATAATTTTTAACTTATGTAAAATTGATAGCATGTTATATTTAGACCCCAAAAATGACCTTACTTTTAAGAAAATATTTGGAGAACACCCCAATTTATTAATGAGTTTTTTAAATTCGCTATTGCCATTAGAGGACGATGAACTTATTGTGAGCATAGAATATTTAAGCCCTGAAATGGTTCCAGATATTCCATTGTTTAAAGACTCAATGGTTGATGTGCGTTGTTTTGATAAAAAAGGGCGTAATTTTATTGTCGAAATGCAGATGTTATGGACAGACAGTTTTAAATCTCGTGTGCTATTTAATGCTGCAAAAGCCTACGTAAGACAACTAGAAAAAGGTGAAAAATATAAGGCTTTGCAACCTGTGTATGCGTTGAGTATTGTGAATGAAAATTTTGAAACATCAGCTAATTTTTATCACCATTATAAAATTGTTTGTACCGAAAATGACAACAAACAACTAAAAGGTTTAGAATTTATATTTGTAGAATTGCCAAAGTTTAAACCTGAAAAAATGGTTGCTAAAAGGCTTAATGTACTTTGGTTACGGTTTTTAAAAGAAATGAAAGATAAAAAACGGGGTATAGATATTCCTCAAGAGTTTTTAAATGACCCTGAAATCAAAGAAGCTCTTGAGTGTTTAGAAGAAAGTTCGTTTAGCCCATCACAATTAGATTATTATGATAAATACTGGGATTATGTGAGTCGAGAAAAAACTTTAAGAGAAGATAATTATGATAAAGGTATAGCAGTAGGCGTAGAAACAGGCTTCTTACAAGGTGAAGAAATTGGACTGCAAAAAGGTGAAGAAATTGGACTGCAAAAATCTAAAACACTTGGTATTCAAAAAGCTCTAACAAGAGGGAAACTTAGTATAGAAGAAATAGCTGAAGATTTTGAGGTAAACGTAGAATTTGTGTTAAATATAAAAAATAAGTAAAATTAATTTTCATTTCTAATCAACTATGGAAAATTTTGTCGTTTCTGCCCGCAAATATAGACCTGCAACCTTTGATACAGTTGTTGGTCAAAGCCATGTTACGACTACCCTAAAAAATGCTATTTTAAGTAATCATTTAGCACAAGCATTTTTGTTTTGTGGCCCTCGTGGGGTTGGTAAAACGACTTGTGCCAGAATTTTAGCAAAAACAATAAATTGCCAAAACCTAAGCAAAGAAGGCGAGGCTTGTGATATTTGTGAGTCATGTGTGGCTTTTAAACGAAATGCCTCTTTTAATATTCACGAACTTGATGCAGCTTCAAATAACTCTGTTGATGATATTCGTAGTCTTATTGAGCAAGTGCGTGTGCCACCACAAATGGGAAAACGTAAAGTTTATATTATTGATGAGGTACACATGTTATCGACTGCGGCTTTTAATGCTTTTCTGAAAACTTTGGAAGAGCCACCGAGTTATGCTATTTTTATTCTGGCAACTACTGAAAAACATAAAATACTACCTACCATTCTTTCTCGTTGCCAAATTTTTGATTTTAGTCGCATCAAAATTGTAGATATGGCTAATCATTTGGCTGATATTGCAAAAAAAGAAGAGATTATTTTTGAAATGGAGGCATTGCGGTTGATAGCACAAAAAGCTGATGGTGGTTTGCGTGATGCGTTGTCGATGTTTGATTTGATAGTTACGTTTTCGGGTAAGGAAATTTCTTATAAAAAAACGATTGAAAATTTACATATTCTTGATTATGATTATTATTTCAAAATAACAGATGCTTTTTTATCTGAGAATTTATCGCAGGCTTTGTTAATTTTTGATGAGATTATAAGAAATGGTTTTGATGGGCATAATTTTGTGGTTGGTGTTACTGAGCATTTTCGTAACTTGTTGGTTTGTAAGGATATAGCTACTGTTAAACTTCTTGATGTGTCGGAAGATGTGCAGAAAAAATATGCTGAACAAGGGCAAAAAGCATCAGCTTCTTTCCTATTATCGGCAGTAAATATTGCAAATCAAACAGATTTAAACTATAAAAATAGCAAACAGTCAAAATTGCATGTAGAAATCATGCTCATGAAACTTACACATTTGCGAAGTGCATTAGATTTACCTTCTATGATAGAAGACTTAAAAAAAAAATCTAATCAGCAATTAAATCAACAACTTGTTAATCAAGGAGTTACAAATAATGATACAATAAATAACACGACAAACAATTTAAACAATTTGCCCCAAGATCATGGAGGCACTTTAAAAACTACACCTAAAATTTCGGGAAATCCAGAGCCAAGACCTGCAACAACACAAACAGAGCATTTGCAGGTTGTGAAAGAGCCAGATATATTACTCAATAAACCTATAAAAGAATCGGAGTTATTGCAACATTGGCAAAATTATGCGGAAAAATTAAAAACTGAAGGTAGAGATTTAGCCTTTGTAAATATGACCACGCATGCAATTACACTTAAAGAAAGTAATATTATAGAATTACCTCTACAAAATCCTGCAATGGCGGACATTTGGCTCAAAGACATACGTGATGAATTAATTGCATATTTTCGAAAAAATTTACAAAATAATAGCATGCAATTACGAATTACCAAAGCTACTGCCAATGAGGAATTGCCAAGAAAAATCTATACAAATCAAGATAAGTTCAAAAAATTAGTAGAGAAATTCCCTATTATTGCAGATTTAAGAACCATGTTAGGGCTAGATTATGATTTTTAAAGATAAGCACTAAACTAAAAATATTAGCATGTTATTACACTTTTCTCATTTGCAGCAATTTTCCAAAATCAAGCATTTTATTAGCACTAGAAATGGTGGCGTAAGTCAAGCACCTTTTGATGCCTGTAATATGAGTTATGCAGTACAAGATAATCCTAATCATGTGGCACTCAATCGCAAAATTGTTTGTGAACAGATTAGCAGTACAACTGCCCAATTATGTGTACCGCAACAATCACATAGTGCGAATATTCATGTGGTAACGCAAGCAGATAAGGGAAAAGGTAGCCAAGATTTTGCTTCTGGGATAACTGATACTGACGGACTAATTACTGATAAGCCGCAAATTACCTTAATGGTTTTCTCAGCAGACTGTGTAATGACTTTGTTTTATGATACAGAAAAACAAATAATTGGTGCTGTTCATGCGGGCTGGCGTGGAACTGTAAAGAAAATTACTGCCAAAATGCTAACAACGATGCAAGAAAAATTTGGGACAAATCCTGAAAATGTTTTGGTGGGTATTGCACCTGCTATTAGAACTTGTTGCTATGAAGTTGGTGATGAAGTTACACAAGGAGTTTTTGAGGCTTTTGGTACAACAGATAAGTACATGACCAAAAATCCAATTACCCAAAAACTACATTTTGATTTACATTATGCCAACAAACAACAGCTTATTAATGTTGGTATTCCTAATAAAAATATAACTATTATGGAAATTTGTACCTTCTGTGAATCAAAAACTTTTTTTTCAAGTCGGGCAGATAATGGAATTTCAGGCAGATTTTCGGCAGGAATCATGCTTATCTAAGACTATGTTTAGAAACTTGACAACTTCAAACTTGATTCCCAAAAAAATATACTTGTTAATACAACTATTTTTTCATAGTTTTGCAAAAAATTAAATTATTATTTATATGACAACCAGAATTTTAAGTCTAATCACAATAGCTACGCTATCATTAGCATCTTGTTCAAAATCAGGCGAAAGCACAAATGAACAAACAACTACACAAACAGATAGCATAACAGTTATCAAAGATTCAATAACTGTAAAACCAAAAGCAGAATTAGTAAAACTTTGGGAAACAGATACAACGCTAAGAACTTGTGAATCAGTGCTTTACAATTCAAAAAACAATATTTTATATGTTGCAAATATCAATGGAAATCCAACAGATAAAGACAAAAATGGTTTTATTTCCAAACTTACAACCGATGGAAAAATTGAAACTTTGGAATGGATAAAAGGCTTAAATGCACCAAAAGGCATGGGAATTATTGGTAATAAATTGTTTGTTACAGATATTACAGAAATTGTAGAAATAGATATTGAAAAAGGTAAAATTACAAAAAAATATCCTGTAAAAGGTTCTGAATTTTTGAATGACATTACAACCGATGAAGCCACAGGGAATGTATATTTTACGGATATGAAAAAACATAAAATTCATGTTTTAGCATCAAAAACAGGTAAAATTACAGATTTCATTGCATCAGATACGTTGGGAAGCCCAAATGGCTTGTACTTTTTAGATGCAAATACGATGATGCTTGCAACAAATGGTGATAGCAAATTCAAAAAAATTGACCTTAGCACAAAACAAATTAGCACAGTAACAGAAGGAATTGGTGCTGGTGATGGTGTTGAAAAAGTGGGCGAAAATGCCTATTTGGTTTCAAGTTGGATGGGCGAAGTTTTCTATATCAATAATGGTGAAAAACTAAAATTATTAGATACACAAGCTGATAAAATTAATGCTGCTGATATTGGTTTTATTCCTGCACAAAAAACTTTACTTGTGCCTACATTCTTTAAAAACAAAGTAGTTGCTTATCAATTAGTAGTTAATGAGTAATCTTGTTGACGAATATTAGAGATTATTAAGATTTTGTATCACAGACTTTAGTCTGTGGAGTAATTACTTGATTATCAAGATGTTAAAAGCACAGACTAAAGTCTATGCTACATACATTAGTAAACTCTTTTGTCTTTTATTTATTTTGTTATTTTTCACAAGTGAGAAATAACAAAATAAATAACATTGAATACGATAAGTTTAATCACCGCCACCATCTCCACCGTCACTTCCTCCATCTCCAATAGCATCGGCTATACCATCAATAGCGTCTGTAAGATAATCTAATGCTTCTAACATCTCCTCCAAATCTTTTTCTACTTCTAATCCTTCCAAAAATCTAATAATTTCCTCGTTATCTATTTTTTGTGTTGTCCATTTACTAAGTTGTTCGTAAAAGATTGCAAGGCTTTTTGTATCTTTTTGTGGGCTGATTATTTTGTGAATTTTACAGGCTTTGATAATTTTCAGTAAAATAAAATCAAGAACATTTATTTCTTTGGCTGCTAAAATAATATTAACAAGTAACTCGTTATAATCTTTATGTTTTTCTACTGTTTTAAGGTCTATTTCTTGTTTAGGAATAATACCGAAAATAGTAGTTTCTGTAACACTAATAAATTGTTTATCAACTAATTTTTGTTCTATTTTCTTAACAAAATTAGGCACTTTCCTTACAATGACAGTAAGCCAATCTTTTAAGTTTTTTGCAGTAGTTTGCTTTTTGCTAACTAACCAAAACCAACTTATTTTATTTGGTATCACACATAATTCCCAAATTTCTAATAATAAAGCATCTTTTGGTGGATTTTCAGTAATTCCAACCAAATCATCTTTATTTTTCCAAGCAATGTGTTGATTAAGTAGCAATTCCATAAGTACCAAACCTGCCAAAGCATAAAGATAATTGGCTTCATATTTTGCGTAAATTTTATTTTTCTGTTTGCTATCTATGTTTAGCCAACAAAGTTTTTCGTACAAAAAAAGTTGTGTTTCCATTTTACAATCAATATTTTGTTCTTATAATTTCTTAAACTCTTGCCAAATTTCATAATTTACTTGCAAATCTGTTTCAATTTCCAATAATTTAACCTGTGTTGAATTATCAAAAAATGTAGCTAAAATTTGTTGTAAATCTTCATAATTATTGCAAAAATAATAATCCAAATCAAAATCTTTTGCGGTATTTTCAGCATTTAGTTTTTGTTGGGTAACAAAATATTCATCAACTTCGGGCAAAGTTCCTGCATCTATCATTTTGAAAATTCCACCACCATGATTATTCAACAAAATTATTCTTAAATTATTAGGTAAGTAATTGTGCCACAAAGCATTACGGTCATAGAAAAACGCCACATCTCCCGTTATCAAAACGTGCATTCTTTCTGGATTTGCCATTGCATGACCAACTGCGGTACTTGTGCAACCATCAATACCACTTGTGCCACGATTGCAAAAAACTTCAATTTCTTGATTTTCTCTTGGATAAATTCCAAACACATTTGCATAACGCACAGGCATAGAGTTTGACAAATGCAAAGCTGTATTTTCAGTCAAATTATGAAGAATTTTTGCAACTGCTAATAATTCGGAGAATTTATTAGTATTGTAATTTTTAAAATAATTATTAAAATTTTCTTTAATTTCATTATCAAAATCTATCCACAAATCCAAATAACTTTTTCTTGTAGCCTGATTAGCTAATGATTTTGAACTTGTATTACTTAAAATTGAAAAAAATTGAAAAGGTATTAAATGAATAATTGTAGTCAAACTTTGAAAAGTATCTGCAATATATCCTTGCCCTTTTTCTTGTATGTGCCAATGTTGTTTGGGCTTATATTTTCGCAAATAATTTTTCAAAGGTTTTGATAAAATAGATTTTCCAACAGTAATTAGCAAATCTAACTGTCCTAATTGTTCTTGAATTTCGGGTTTTGCCAAAAAAACATCGTGGTGTTTGATAGCATATTCGCAATTATGCAAATTATTGATACATTCGTTAAGTACAGGAATTTGTAAATTATCTAAAACATTTGGCATTAGTTCTTGAAAATTATTTTCTTGTCCACTAAGTATTAAAATTTTTTCACTTTTGTCAAAAATACTTACCAAAGTTAAATGTCTATTATTTGGAATAATATTTACTACAAATTCCTTTTCAATTTTCCTTACAACTGCCTCATAATCAATCACTTCATCTTTTGTAGGATAAAACGGTTCTCTAAATGGTGTGTTGATATGCACAGGTGCAGGCGGAAATTCGGTGGCTGTCAAAATAGCTTCGTTAATAATTCTTTCTATGTGCCATTTTGCATCTGGGTGCGAATAATCCACAGGCAATTCATAGCTTGCTTTTACGTGCTTGCCAAACAAATCACGTTGTCTGATGGTTTGTCCGTCTAATTGGTCTATCCATTCGGGAGGTCTGTCGGCTGTAATTACGATTAGTGGAATTTGTTGAAAATAGGCTTCTGCCACCGCAGGAGCATAATTTAAACCCGCAGAACCCGAAGTGCAACATAAAATCACAGGTTTATTTTGGCTTTGTGCCATGCCCATAGCAATAAAAGCTGCTGCCCTTTCGTCTGAAATGGTGTAAGTTTTTATCTTAGGATTTCGCACAAAGGCAATCGTCAAAGGTGCATTGCGAGAACCTGCCGACAAAACTGCGGTTGTAATATTGTGAGCTACACAAATTTGTGCAATATTTATAATAGGTTGAAATGAGTAAAACTTCATTTAGTTAGTAAATTAGTAATTTTTTAGTTAGTAAGTTGTTATTGCTTGAGTTAGCAAATTAATAAATGTTTGTTTAGTTAAAAAGTTAGTAATTTTCAATTTGATAACTTAGTAATAATTTACTAACTAATAGCTTACTAATTTACTAACTAATAACTTACTAACTAATTTTCTGATATGACAACAAAATAATTGCAATAACTGCCATAAATATTCCTGATATACTAAACTTATTGAGTTTATCACCAAGAAAAACAGCTGAAACAATAGCCGCAACGACAATAATTCCGATACTCAAAACAGGCATTACAAAAGCACCATTTCCTTCAAAAGCTGTTAAGGCTTTGAGTAAAAAATAGATAGAAAAGTAGTTTGGAATTCCTAAAATAACTCCTGCCAATATATTTTTTACTTCAATTTTTTCTTGTTTTGTAATCAATTTATAAATAATAATTATCAAACCAATTGTAGATGCAACGGCAAAAAGTATGATTGGAAAAATACCTTCTTCGCTATGTTTTAATAAGTGTAAGTTTGCATAACTAATACTTGTATCAATAACTCCTCCTAAAAAGAATATGCTAATTGGTAAAATGAAACGGTTTGTAGATGAAACTTGCAATAACCCCACCCCCTGCCCCTCCCCTATTGGGCGAGGAGAGCATCTACGATGCTCATCAAACTCCCCTCCCCATAGGGGAGGGGCAGGGGGTGGGGTTGAATAATTACTCAAAATAATGGCAACTAAGGCAGCCAACAACCCTAAACCATTCCAAATGTCAAAATCCGTTGTACTTTTAAAAACTAATAAATTAAATAATACAGGTATTACCATCGACATTTTATTGGCTAATGTTGCTGTCGCAACTCCTATTTTTTGTGTGGCAATTCCCATGAGATAAAAAGTTGAAATGAACATAGTTCCTAAAAAAAATGCCATTCCCCACCAATTTGAAGCATCAAAATTTGTCAATGTTCCGCTATCTACAAAGGCAACACCCGTAAAAACACAAACTACATAATTGACAGTGATAGCCTGAAAAGTGTTAATTCCAAATTTAGAAAATAAACGGAAAATAATAAAAAGGCTTACAGAAGCCAAAATAGATAAAGTTAAAAATAACATGAAATGTGAATTATGAATTATGAATTATGAATTATCATTCTTCGCAAGCTCAGAATGAAAAATTATCAATGTTGTTATCAAAATTATTGCAAAGGTAAGAGTTTATTTTCATTAGTTTGGAAATTGCGTATTTTCCAAAAGTTTTTTTACTTTTGGAAAGTTATTGCTTAATTATCCAAACTCATGAGAAATAAGAAAGATAAACCATTGCCAATTTTAGAAAAAGTCCAAATTACAGATTACGCAGCCGAAGGAAAATCTATTGCACGAGTAGATGGTATGGTTATTTTTGTTGATAATGCAGTGCCAGAAGATGTTGTCGATTTGCAAGTAGTTTATAAGAAAAAAAGTTATATGGAAGCTGTTGTTATTCATGTTCACAGCTATTCACCCAAAAGAGCTGAGGCTTTTTGCGAACATTTTGGCGTTTGTGGAGGTTGCAAGTGGCAGAATTTAGCATATTCCGAACAAATATCATATAAAGAGCAACAAGTAATTGATGCCTTAACACGAATAGGAAAAATAGAATTGCCTGTTTGTAATAAAATTTTAGGTTCTGAAAAAACAAAGTTTTATCGCAATAAATTAGAATATACATTTTCTAATAAAAAGTGGCTTACTGAAAAGCCTCAGAAAAAAAGTATTGGCGAAAATAATGATGAAAATCATGACGAAAATAATCAAGAAATAGGCAATAACGAAATACGTGAAATTCAAGACATGAATGCACTTGGTTTTCATGTTCCGAAAAAATTTGACAAAATATTGCCGATAAATAACTGTTATTTGCAACCTGAACCTTCAAATAGTATTCGTTTGGCATTGAAAAAATATGCAGATGACAATAAATTATCATTTTTTGACATCAAAAAACGTGAAGGTTTTTTACGAACTTTAATGATTAGAACTGCAATTACGGGTGATGTGATGGTTTTGGTGGCATTTTATGACAATGACACCGATAAAATTCAGGCAGTCATGCAGTTTTTACAAGACAGTTTTCCACAAATAACGTCATTGCTTTATGTCCATAATCCAAAAGGAAATGACACGTTACAAGACTTAGAAATTATGACTTTTTATGGAAAATCATATTTGACCGAAACGATGGAAGGTTTGCAATTTAGAGTAGGTGCAAAATCATTTTTCCAAACAAATTCGACGCAGGCTTACGAATTATACAAAATTACACGAGATTTTGCCCAACTTACAGGCAATGAAATTGTGTATGACCTTTATACAGGCACAGGCACAATAGCGAATTTTGTCGCAAAAAATGCTAAACAAGTTATTGGTTTAGAATATGTGGAACAAGCTATTGAAGATGCAAAAGTAAATTCGCAAATCAATAATATCACAAATACAGCGTTTTATGCGGGTGATATGAAAGATTTATTGAATGATAATTTTATGAGTACCCACCCAAAACCTGATGTTATTATCACTGACCCACCACGTGCTGGTATGCATGAAGATGTTGTAAAAATGCTGTTGAGAATTGAGGCAAAACGTATTGTGTATGTAAGTTGTAATCCTGCAACGCAAGCAAGAGATTTGGCTTTGTTAGACGAAAAATATGTGGTAAAAATTGTGCAACCTGTTGATATGTTTCCACATACACATCATGTTGAAAATGTGATTTTGTTGGAAAGAAGATAATGCAAAAATGAAACCTCTGAAATTTCAGAGGTTACATATTTCTTAAATAAACTAAACTAACAAACAAACTTCAAATAATTAAACACAATGTCATCATAAATGTTTTACAAACTAATTTATTTTTGTAAAATAGATTTTCTTCGGCTTTTTACATTTTTTAGTATGATATTTTTTAGTAACTTTGCGTTTTAACACAAAATAGCAATGAAAGACATTTGGGAACACATTAAAGAATATGCCACGGATACAATTATTCAACGAGGAAAAGAGATTTTTAGCAATAGGTCAAATATCAAAGTATTACAACACACACCAGAAGAATTTAAAGTAAAAGTACAAAGCAGTACAGGCTATGACTTTTATAAAGTAGAAATAGACATACTAAAAGAGGAATTTAGTAGTTTTTGTAATTGTCCTTATGACGATTTTTGCAAGCATGAAGTGGCTGCATTTTTATTACTTGCCGAAAGAAGTAACCAACCTATTATTTTAAATACAAAAAGTAACACCTCCAAAACCAATATTACTTCTGCAACCGTCAAATATTATGACCCTCGCCATACAGTTGTAGAAATGGCTTATTTGAATGAGTATAAAATTTTGGAATTTACAGCTTACGACAATCATCGTAATGCCAAAATGATACGTACCAAAAACATGGCAGAAATGCAGCGTAGTGATAAACAAGAATTATCGGCAAAAGTTACTATTAAAAAAATAGATTATGTAGTGGTTTGCAAACAAGTTGGCACAAAACTCGAAACATCTTGTACATGTAACGAAAACATAGGTATTTTATGCACACATAAAGCTGGGGTATTATTGCAATTATTGGACGAAGACGGAGATGAAGCATTTGCAATGATGAAAAATTGGGACAAGGAAAAACAAACTATGTTGGCTGAATATGGATTTTCAATAAAAGATAATTGGGAATTAAAATTCAAATTTGGGCTTACAGGTGGCAAACCTTACCTAAAATCATTAGATAAAAATCTAGCAAAAATAGGAAGTCCAGAGTTTTTTTCCAAACTTTCTGCACTCCAACAAGACATGCCCTTTTCTATAAAACCTGCTTTACCAAACAAAAAAGCAGAAAAAACAGAAGGTTTAGCCTACATATTTACCTTACATAATACACCCGATAAAGTGCTAAATCCGATTGACATTGAACCTATGATGGTTGAATATGATGCAAAAGGGAAAGCAAAGAATGCTAAAAAATTGACAGGTTATCGCAATGAAGATTTTAGTTATGTGCAGTTGCTCGACGAAAAAGACCGAGAAATTATGGGTTTGCAAAGCAATCTGGAGGAAAGTAAACTGGGTGCAGTTTTGCGAAATCAAGGCATAAAATATAAAACAGGCTATAATAATATTTTATTTGACCATATAGAAAAAACGCATATTTCGGCGGCTACAAATTATGTTGGTGGAATTTATCGTCGAATTTTCAAATTATTAACCCAAAAACCTGTATTTATCAACAAAAGTACAGATACTTGGACAACAAAATTGTTTACTTATAAAATTTCTGATACTGCAATATATCCAAAATTTGCAGTGTCAGAAGATGAAAATGGGCTTCATTTTGCAGCAAAATTCTTTGTTGGAGAAACTGAAATAGCATTTACAGATATAGAATTGGTATTAGAATATGCAATTATTGCAACAGATGTACTTTATCCTATCAAAAATCATAAGACTTTTCAAGCCCTATCTTTTGCTTTTACTTATCCAACTTTACAAATTACAAAACTTGGCAAGGAAAGTTTCATGACCAATGTTGTTTATCCATTGTTAAAAAACTTTCATGTAGATATGCCTTTTGAGTTAAATATTCAATCTGTAACAACGATTGAAACTCCGATGGCAAAATTATTTTTGGAAGAGGAAGATAAGTACTTGAAAATTACACCTTTATTTGAATATGGCAGTGAGGAATTTGAAAATAAGCAAGTCAATGCCTCTGATGAAGCAGAAATTTTATTTGAGGAAGACGGAATATTTTATAATATCAAACGCAATAGAGATTATGAATTAGAAATGCAAAATTATGTGGCAAGTTCAAATGAAAGTTTGATAGAAGATAATGGCGTATTTTGGTTAAGTGGCGAGGATTTTCTAAAAAATAATTGGTTTCTCGATGCTTTCGAACAGTTTAGGAGTTTAGGTTTCGAGATTTTGGGCTTTAACAACTTAAAATCTTTCAAATATAATCAGCACCGACCAAATATTGCCATGCGTGCAAGTTCGGGAATTGATTGGTTTGATTTAAAAATAGAAATTTCTTTTGGTGAGCAAATTGTGAGCCTAAAAGATGTTAAAAAAGCATTACTCAACAAAGAACATTTTGTAAGATTAGGTGATGGCACTATTGGAATTTTGCCACAGGATTGGATTGAAAAATATAGCACAATTTTTAAACTTGGAAATGTCGAAAAAGATGGTGTCAAACTTTCAAAAATCCATTTCTCTATTCTCGACGAATTAACCACAGAAATAGATAATGAAAAGTTATTGAAAGAATTATTAGACAAAAAACGCAAATTGCGTGAATTTGAAGAAATAAAAGTAATAGCATTACCAAACAATATTAATGCACAACTTCGTGATTATCAAGTACATGGCTATCAGTGGCTAAATTTTTTAGATGAATTTGGGTGGGGTGGTTGTTTAGCTGATGACATGGGTTTAGGTAAAACTTTGCAAATGCTTACGTTTTTAAAAGGTCAAATAGACAAATATCCTGACCAACCAAATTTAGTAGTTGTGCCAACAAGTTTGGTTTATAACTGGGCAAGTGAAATTGAAAAATTTGTACCTGATATTAAATTTTTGGTGCATTATGGCAATAGTCGTAGCAAAAATATTGAAGAAGACTTTGCAACATCAAGTTTGATTATTACAAGTTACGGAATTTTGGTGAATGAAATTGAAAGTTTTGCAAGAGTTAAGTTTCGTTATGTGATACTTGACGAGGCACAAGCTATTAAAAATGTGAGTTCACAACGCTATAAAGCTGTAAATTTATTACATTCTTATAATAAACTTACAATGACAGGAACACCAGTAGAAAACAATGTTTCTGAACTATATGCACAAATGAATTTTGCAAATCAAGGTATTTTAGGTAATTATGAATTTTTCAAAACTGAATATGGCAATGAAATAGACCGTTATGGAAGTCAAGAAGCTGTGCAGGAATTGAAAAGAATTGTCTATCCATTTATTTTGAGACGTACCAAAGAACAAGTGGCAAAAGACTTGCCCGAAAAAACAGAAACCATTTTATATTGCGAAATGAACAACAGGCAACGTGGAGTTTACGAGGCTTTTAAAAACAAATATCGTGATAATATTATGGGAGTTATCGAGGAAAAAGGTTTGTCAGGTGCAGGCATGGCAGTGTTAGAAGGACTGATGAAACTACGACAAATCTGCGATTCGCCTTCAATTTTGAATGAAAAAGAAAAATATGCAGAGGATTCAACTAAATTAGACGAATTAATGACTCATATTTTGGAAATTGCACCAAACCATAAAGTTTTAGTTTTTTCGCAATTTATAGGCATGTTGGATTTGGTAAAACGCCGTTTACAGGCAAACCATATTTCACATTTATATCTCGATGGACAAACAAAAGACCGCCAAAGTTTGGTAAATACTTTTCAAAATACAGACACTGCTCGTGTATTTTTGATGAGTTTAAAAGCTGGTGGCGTTGGTTTAAATTTGACTGCTGCAGAATATGTTTTCTTAATTGACCCTTGGTGGAATCCTGCGGTTGAGCAACAAGCTATTGACCGTACACATAGAATAGGACAGGAAAATAAAGTTTTTGCGTATAAAATGATATGTAAAAATACGATTGAGGAGAAAATATTACAATTACAAGAAAAGAAAAAAATGTTGTCTGATGACTTAATTAGCACAGAAGCAAATGTGTTGAAAAAATTGTCAAAAGAGGATATTCAAGATTTGTTTAGTTAATATTAATTTGTGTAGTGTGTATTCACAAACTAAAATCTATGTTACACACTACACAACTTGCATGAATATTTTGTTTTAATTTATTCGTTTCTGTTTTCGTTGTTCTTTTTTTGCGGCTTTTTTTGCTTTTCGTTGCGATTTTTTCAATTTCTTAGGACTTTCACCGTCCCAAATAATTTCAGTAATTTTATTTTCCTCTACAACTGTTGTTCGAACAGCTTTTTCTGGTCTGTTAATGGTATATTTTCCTTTGCTAACAGAAATAATATCTTGACTGATAACTATGGTTTCATTTTTTTTGTGGAAAAGCACAATTCTGTTTTTTGTATTCTTTACTTTTAAATCATATTGCGATTTTTCTTGAACAATTTTATTTTCAGAATTTATATTTTCCGTTATATTATTCATTAAATTGTCAAGTAATTTTAAGGCTCTGCTTGACTTTGGAATACCGTAACCAATATAATTATTTCCGTGTGGATATAAATGTGAGGATTTTTCTATAATATTAGAAATTTCTTTGTTGGTTGCTTTTCTATTTTTTTGCATCAAACAAGCTGCAAAACCTGTAATAATGGGTGCAGAAAATGAAGTTCCATTGGCAGAAAAACACGAGACATTTGGTTTCAAATAGCTTACAAGTTCTGTTCCAATACTGCTATAACCAGCTTTCATGCCATTGGGCTGGGTTGCACCAATAGACATTACATTTTCTACATCTGCGGGCGTGGAAATTACTAACCAATTAGAATCATTACCTTCATTTCCTGCCGAAACAATGAGTAATAAGCCTTTTTCATTGGCTGCAATTTGTGCTGCTTTGCTGATAGTGCTTGTTTTGCCGTCCATTTGTTCGGGTTTGTAATTCTCATTTGGATTGTCAAAACCTAAAGCATAGCCCAAAGAAGTATTAATTACTCGAACTCCTAAACTATCTAACCATTCCATTGCTGAAATCCAATAATCTTCTTCGCCCCGAAATTCGCTGTCTCCGTTGTCTGTTCTTGCCAAATAAAACTGTGATTTGGTTGCAAAACCATATTGAGAACCACCTTTTTCATGACCTGTAACCATTTGCAAAACTGTATTTCCATGTGAGTCTGCACTTGTTTCAGCTTGTTTAAAATGTTCTTTACGGTTTGGATTAACCAAGTCTTTTATGCCCAAAATCCGTTTTTCATCAAATAAATGCTGTAAATATTCATTTTGTGATGCACCTACATAACCTGCATCAATGATACCAATTGTGATGCCAAGTCCATTAAGATTAGCCTTGCTCATTTCTTCGGCTTCCATTTGTTCTATTGCCAAAACATATTCTATTTCCTTTTGTGAAGGCAGGCTTAAAATCTTAAATCTGTTATTCATTGGTACTATTTGTTTAACAAAAGGCAACTTTTTTATTACTATTATTTCTTCGTATGTAAGAATAGCTGTAATTGCATTCAACCATTTTGATTGTTGCACTTGTTTAATACCTTGTTGTTGCAATTGTGTTAAATAATTGATATTCAAGGGAATATCAGTAAATTGAACAAGTGGAATTTTTTGTTCTAAACGTCTTTCTATGGCTTCTTCTGATAAATGTTGTTGATAATTATAGGCAACGGTATCTTTATCAGCCAAAAATATCCAATATTTCTGGTTTTGTGCATAACAAAGTTCTGACATCACCAAAAAATGAAGTGTCAAATAAAGAAAATAGGTAAGTTTCATAAAACAAAGTAAGCTAATATAATGAAAATCATACAATTTAATTAAACTTTAATTAAGTTTTAGTATCTTAGCAAAGGTAATAAATAAATTTAGTTGTTTTTTTGTATATTTTAGCCTTTTTTGGTTAAATTTGATAATAATTAGGTGTTAATATTTTAAATGATACTAATTTAAAAATAACTTATTGATAGTAAATAAGTAAAAACCTAAAAATTTGCAATTTAAAACTCATAACTACTTAATATCTATGGTTGCCATGCTTACAATAATTTTAGTTTTTAGTATTCCTATCGTTGCAATTCTTAGTCAAACATATTTGAAAGCTAAAAATGGAGATTCCGAAAAAAATAAAATCGGTAAGAAAGAACTTGCTGCATTATTAGAAGCCATGCAAGAGGTAAATGAAGAAAATAAGGTTTTACGCAAACGTATAGAAAATCTTGAAACCATTGTTGCCAGCGAAGATTGGATAGAAAAAATTAAACTGCCTGAAAATACTTCTCAAAAAGATATTGAAAAATTGGCAAAACTATTGAAAAAGAAAGATTAACTTATCTTGGACATCACTAAAATTTGTAGCATAGACTTTATTCTGTGCTTTAATTTATTGTAAGTTGCGTAGTGAATTGTACCGCACCCTTTAGGGTGCAAGGTTATTACAAAATAGGACTAAAATCCAGAGAATAATATTAATTTTAGGGTTTTTAATAAATTTGCAAAGCAAATTTATTAAAAACCTTGCACCCTAAAGGGTGCGATACATTCTACGCAACTTACATTAATTTATTGAAAATCAACAAGTTATTTTCACATGCAAAACTTGTTGTAATAATCTATATTAAATAAAATGTAATTAAACCAAACTTTTAATACACATAAAGGCGTTAAAATCCATTTTACAGAAAAAATATGAAAGATAAAGTAGTCATCATCACAGGAGGCAGTTCTGGTATTGGCAAAGCATTGGCAGAGGTTTTTGGGAAAGCAGGTGCTAAAATTGTGATAACAGGACGAGATATGAAAGCACTTTCGGCGGCAGAAATAGCACTAAAAAATCAAGGTATTCATGTTTTTGCCATACAGTCTGATGTGAGTAAAGAAGCAGATAACAAAGTTATGGCAGAAGCTGTTGTCAAACATTTTGGAAAAATTGACGTGTTAGTAAATAATGCAGGTATTTCTATGCGTGCTTTATTTAGTGATTTAGATACAGAAGTTATTCGCAAGGTGATGGATATTAATTTTTTTGGGGCTGTATATGCCACAAAATATTGCTTACCATATATAGAACAAACAAAAGGCTCTATTGTTGGCATTTCATCTATTGCGGGCTATAGAGGTTTACCTGCAAGAACAGGTTATTCGGCATCAAAATTTGCCTTGCAAGGCTTTTTGGAGTCTTTGAGAACAGAATTGCTTTATACAGGTGTACATGTCCTTATTGCATGTCCAGGGTTTACGGCTTCGGCAATTCGCCAACGTGCCTTAGCAAAAGATGGTTCTTCCCAAGGAGAATCTCCAAGAGATGAACAAGAAATGATGAGTGCCGAAGCATGTGCTACACATATTTATAAAGCAGTAGTTCATCGCAAAAAAATTCTTACCTTAACAACACAAGGTAAAATAACAGTGTTTTTGAATAAATGGTTTCCTTCGTTTATGGACAAAATGGTATTTAATGCCATGGCAAAAGAGCCAAATTCACCATTGAAAAAACCATGATTAGTTTTTAGTGTTGAGTTTTTAGTGTTGAGTTGGCTATTTTGTTTGGATTATTTTACATATCTTTTTTGCAATTAGCTGTTTTATTTATAAATTGTAGTACTTAATAAGATTTTTATGGCTGTCAAACTATCTCATGCAGACGTTACACAACTTCCAGATTGGAAGTTTATCAACAAGATATTTCCTTTGGCTCGTTTTCTCAAACGGTATCATAACTACCGCATAGATGGATTAGACAAAATTCCTAAGGAAGGTCGGGCTCTAATTTTAGTAAATCATAGTTTAGCAACTTATGATATTTTGCTATTGGCTTATGTGATTATGCGAAAATTAGAAAGATTGCCACGTGGACTTGCAGACAGAAACTTTTATAAAGCCGATATTATAGCAAATTGGATGCAAAAATTAGGAGTTCATGAGGCAAGTTCTTTCAATGCACAGGCTTTGTTAGAACAAGATGAATTGCTAATTTTGGCACCTGGTGGCACAAAAGAGGCTATTCGTTCTTCAAAAGAAAAATATCAAATCAAATGGCATGACCGTTATGGTTTTGCAAAATTATCTATAAAAGCCCAAGCTCCAATTATTTTAGCAGCCTGCCCTGGGGCAGACAATATTTATACTGTAAAAGATAGTGCTATTACAGATTTTGTATATAATTTTTTTAAGTTTCCATTACCTTTTGCTGATGGTATTAAAACTTCTCTTTTGCCTCGTCCCGAAGAATTAGTACATTATATACACGAGCCAATTATTCCACCAACTTTTGAAGGTGAGGAGCCAAGCGAAGAACTTATTAAGGAGTTTCACCATTTAGTTGTTAATGAAATGGAGAATTTAATGCAAGAAAAATTAAAATTGGTTTATAAGGAATAAATATGAAATTAAGAAATTGAATTATATTTTATTAGGTTTTCCGCATCAAAATTTAGAAATAATTACAAAGTTATTTTTATGTTCTAAAAGTCTAATTTTGTCATTCTGAGCTTGCGAAGAATCTGACGTTATCACGTCAAAAATCAATATTTCAGATTCTTCGCAAGCTCAGAATGACAAAAAATTTGATGCGAAAAACCTAATATTTCATCTTAAATTTATTAGTGCTTTGCAAACGTAGAGTGAAAACAACCATTAGTTCCATGCATATCATAGAAACCGAAAGACTTTTTTTAAGAAAATTTACTGTAAAAGATGCAACTTTTATACTCGAATTACTCAATAGTCCAAAATGGTTACAATTTATTGGAGATAGAGGAATTACAGAAATTTTGGAGGCACAAGACTATATCAAAACAAAATTTGTGGATAATTATGAAAAATTTGGTTTTGGATTTTACTTAGTTGCATTAAAAGCCACAAATATTCCTATTGGTATGTGTGGTTTGGTGAAACGAAATGGCTTAGAAAATGTTGATATTGGTTTTGCTTTTTTGCCAAACTATGAGAAAAAAGGTTATGCTTCTGAAGCTGCTTTTGCTACATTAAATTATGCAAAAACAGTGTTGAAATTACAAAGAATTGTGGCAATTACAACCCAAGAAAACACTAATTCTATTCAATTATTACAAAAATTAGGCTTGCAATTTGAAAAAATTATAGACCTTGCAGCCGATGATAGAGATTTAATGTTGTTTGGAATAAATTTTTGAAAATAATTATTTGTTGTTATAGTTTATAGATGTCATCTTTTTAAAAGATGACATCTATAAACTATAACAACAAATAACACAAATATATTAACTACTTAATGCTTCTGCACCACCAACAATTTCAAGAATTTCTTTTGTAATTGCTGCTTGACGAGTACGGTTATAAGTTAATTTCAATTCTTTCAATAATTCACCTGCATTTTCAGTAGCTTTATCCATTGCCGACATTCTTGCTCCATGTTCCGAAGCATTAGATTCTAACAAGGCTTTGAAAAACTGTATTTTCAATGATTTAGGCAATAATTGTGTGATAATTTCTTCTTGTGTAGGCTCAAAAATATAATCTGTATTCGTTGCTGCATCAGGTTTGTTTAAATCCATTTTCTTAGAAGTTTCTGCAGCCACCACTTTATCCAAAGCAATAGGCAAAAATCTTTCTGTGCAAACTACTTGAACAGCCGCATTTTTAAATTCGTTGTAAATAATTTCTACCACATCATAGTCTTTGTTTGTAAAACCTGTCATAGCTTTTTCAGCCGCTAACTTTACGTTTTCAAAAGTCAATTTTGTAAATATTTCAGAATGTTCTGCATCAACTTGAAAATTACGTTTTTGCAAAATTTCTTTACCTTTTTTACCAATACACATGAAAGTTACATTTCCTGCCTGTAATTGTGCAGCGTAGGTTTCATTGACCAAAGCCATTGCTGCCTTCACAACATTGTTGTTAAAACCGCCACATAAACCTCTATCAGAAGTTGCTATCACAATTAATATTTTGGTTGGAGTTCTTTCTTCTAAAAATTCGCTGTTTGTCGAATTTTCGGTGTTTGCAACAATTTTTTTCAAGATAGCACTCAATTTCTGCGAATATGGACGCATTTGTATGCTACGTTCTTGTGCTTTACGCAATTTTGCTGCCGCAACCATTTTCATGGCTTTGGTAATCTGTTGTGTCGATGTAATTGACGTAATACGATTCCTAACTTCCTTTAAACTTGCCATAATATATAAAACAGAAAACTTCTGGAAAAATAAATCAATAAATAATTCGTAAATAGGTGATAATCAATACTTTAAATAAAAAATTAGTCTTAGTATTAATTTTAGCACCGCAATATAGTTTTTTTTTAGATATTCTTTATTTTGTATGATAATTTTTATTTGTTTTTGTCATTCTGATAACAATATTTGTCATTCTGAGCAAAGCGAAGAATCTAATGCAATATGCCAGATTCTTCGCTTTGCTCAGAATGACAAAATAAATTAGCAATGTAGTTATCAAACTGAAACTTTTATTTCACCAAAACCTTAAATAATTCTTGGGCTTGCAATTCATAACCTTTTTTAAATAAATGTATTTTGTCATTTGTCAATAAATTTTCTTGTGTCCAAGTTGCAATATTTTCTTTTTTGCCCGATATTGTATAAAAGTCCCAAAAAGCAAGCCTTTCATTTTTGGCTAATTCTGATAATGTGGTTACTAAAACATCTAAATTTGGGTTAGGTTTTTTATCAAAATTGCAAGAAATATTAGGAGAAGTTACTAAAATTGCAGCACTTGGCATGGCATTTTTGATTTGTTGCAATAAAATTTTATAATTTACTTTAAATAAATCTGGCTTAAAGTTAGGCACTAATATATCATTTGCACCCAATGAAATAATAACCAAATCAGGATTTAAGGCTGTTATTTGTTTTTGAAAATCAGCACATCTCAAAAAACTTTCCACATCTGCACCATTTACACCTGCAGTATGATAAACAATACCTCGATTATCATTTTCCCAAGTCAAACCTTGCAAAATAAACTGTTTTTGTTCTATATGTTGTTGCTTAAAATATAACGAAACTAATTTTTGTGGCACATGAAATAAATATTCAACATAACCATTTTCATCAATTTTACTGCTTTTGATTTCTTTATGTGTGGCTAAAAGTTTTAAATCAAAAGAAGTTTTGTCAAATAATGGGTAAAATATTTTGATTTTGGTAATATTTTCAGGCTTTTTATGGCTTGGCTGCAAGGTAATTGTGGCTTTTTCATCTTGGGTAATGGCTGTAAATCCGCTAATTCCCCAACGGCTAAAAATATTGGTGCGGACACTGCTGTAACCTTGCCACAAACCTGTACTATTTATCACAAAATTGTCCGGTTGTGTGCTATTAATGACCTTGTAAGGAAAAATTAAGCCTCTGCCTCCATTTCCATACTTATTTTGCAACAATTCACGCATTTTATCAGTCAAAAAACCTGCTTGTATGTGCGAATCTCCAATATGTAAAATGGTTACTTTCTTGCGTTGATTGCTTTTTTTCTTGGTTTTGCTTTTATCTTTGTCATTACTTAACTCTCGCAATGCAGTATAAAACGACTTTAAATATTGAGGATGTTGAATATAATTTAATGCGGAATTTATTAACGGTTTCAGCTTTGCAATAGTTTTTTTTGTTATATTTTTACTATTCTTTTTAGTTTTTATCTGCGTAATTTTCTTGGATTTTATTGCTTTATTTGATGCTTTTTTTTGTGCAATATTTTGTGCAATTAGGGAAAATGACAGAAATATTGCTAAAAAAGTTAATAACAATATTTTCAAAAAAAAAGTACCTAACAAATAATGTAATTTCATATTTTATATTTCATATCTAAAACCTAACTATCTTAATATTACCTCTTTAACAAAAATAACAAAACTAAGACAGACCAACAAATAACCAAAAACAATTCTTATACGAGTGGCAGAAACCTGATTAGATAAATAAGTTCCAATAAAAACTCCTATCATAGTTAGGGTTGTAAATGACAATAAAAATTGCCAATTTAATGTAATACCATTAACAACATCACCTATAAAACCAATAATTGCATTAGCAGATATGATGGCTAAGGAAGTTATAATTGCCGTTTTCATGGATAATTTTCCCAAAAACACTAATGTTGGAATAATTACAAAACCACCGCCGATACCAATAAAACTTGTCAATAAACCTGTCATTGCACCGATAAACATGGTTTTATTTTTGACATTGCTAAAATTTTCGCCTTCTTTGTCTAATTCTCTATTAGCTATGATGATTGATATGGCAGCAACTAAGCTAACAATAGCAAAAATTAGTATTAGAGATTTATCTTTTGTGAGTATGAGTTCGTTGTATTGAAATATTTTTGCAGGAATATTGTGAAAAACAAACATTCGCACAATAAATACAGTCAAAAAAGCAGGAATAATAAATGACAAGCTATTTTTGATAGGCTCACTAATATTGGTTTTGTAGGCAAATAACCGTACAGCAGAAGTAATTCCAATAACAAATAGCGAATAAGTAGTTGCTAAACTTGCTGAAAATCCACTTATATATATGAAAATTGGTATGGTAAGAAGTGAAGCAACACCTCCAATAAGCCCTAAAAGAATACCAACCAATAACGCAAAAATATAAATAGTTAAATCAAAAGGCATTTTATATAATTTTTAATATAAGTAATAAGTATGAAATATTATTTACAAATTTAAAAGTAACTATTTGATTATTAAGTAGTTAGAATGTATTTTAATGACAAATATTTAATTATAATTATTCATTAACAGACAAATAAACAAAAATATATTAGTTTTTCAGCTAAATAGTACACAATTTTTTATATTAAGTAAAAGTAAATAATTAATTGATAATATTGTACCACAGACTTTAGTCTGTGATGCTTTGATTATCAAGAGATTACAGACTAAATTCTGTGGTACATTTATTTTTTCCAATTACTTACAAATAATAAACTTAAAAATATTACCTATGTTTTGATAAATCAGACCTTAACAATCTTTAACATATTTATAAACATTCTTTAACAACTCCCTTAAAAATCTCTTGTCATTAAAATATAAATTTGCCAAAACATATCCACAAAATAATTTCAATTAACGAAGCAACTACAAAAAGTTGCTATTTATTTTTTATATAATCTACTACTACTTTGAAAAACAAAACTTTGAAAAACAAAACTTTAACTACAATTATTACACTATTTTGCATGCCTTTTTTTTGTGTGCCATTCCTTTGCATTTTCTTGTCTGCAAATGTAAGTTTTGCACAACAAAAACACAAAGCTAGTTATGAATTACAGGTAAATCGTCAAGATTCAACACTTGTGATTGATGGTGTTTTGTCTGAAAGTGTTTGGCATAAGGCTGAAAAAGCAGATGACTTTTATCAAACTTATCCCACAGATACCGTTTATGCTGCCACTAAAACTGAAGTATTGGTAACTTATGACGAAAATTATCTTTATATAGCAGCTATCTGTCATGATAATATTAAAGACAAAAAATATGTTGTCAGCTCTTTAAAACGTGATTTTGATGGTGGTGCTATGGATAATTTCTTTGTTACCATTGACCCTTTCAAAGATGGTTTGAATGGTTTTTTATTTAGTGTAAGCCCATTAGGAGTAGAACGTGAAGGTTTACTTTCAAATGGTGATAACTTGGATATGAGTTGGGATAATAAATGGAAGTCTGCCACCAAAATTTATGAACATTATTGGGTTGCAGAATTTGCAATTCCGCTAAAAACACTACGTTTTAAGGCTGAATCACAGCATTGGAAAATGAATTTTGGTCGTGTGGATTTGAAACGCAATGAAAGGTCTGTTTGGAAACCTGTTGGTATGGCGTATTCTATGCGGAGTTTAGCATTTACAGGGGATATTTATTTCCAAGATGCTTTTAGAAAAGCAGGTGCAAATCTTGCCATAATTCCATACATTACCACAAGTGGTGTGAAAGATAATATTCCTGCAAATTTACCAAATGGCGAGAGTAACTATGCGAATTTATCTACAAAAACACCAACAAACATACAACCAAGTGTAAGCAAAGCTGATTATCAAGCTAATGTAGGTTTAGACGCAAAAGTTGCTGTAACATCATCTTTAAATTTAGATTTGACCATTAATCCTGATTTTTCTACTGTTGAGGCAGATGTTCAGGTTACAAATTTAAGTCGTTTTGAGATATTTTTTCCTGAAAGAAGGCAATTTTTTGTTGAAAACAGTGATTTATTTTCTTCTTTTGGTTTCTCACGAATTCGCCCGTTTTTCTCTCGGAGAATTGGTATTGGTCGAGATAGAAATACAGGACAAATTGTTCAAAACCCGATTCTCTATGGGGCAAGACTAAGTGGAAAACTCAATAAAGACTGGCGAATGGGACTAATGAATATGCAAACTGCGGCTATCGACGAATCAGGTATTCCGAGCCAAAACTATACTGTTGCGGCAGTGCAACGCCAAGTTTTTTCGAGGTCAAATATTGCAGGAATTGTTATCAACCGCCAAAGATTTGATGCAGAAGCAGGAAATAATGCTTATACAAGGGTTGTTGGTATTGATTATAATTTACAATCCAAAGATAATAAATGGCGTGGAAAACTATTTTATCATAAAGGTTTAACACCAGAAAATCCTGATGATAATCAAGCCCATGCAGGTTGGTTAGGTTATAATACAAAGACATTTTATTATAACTTGAATTATGAATATGTGGGCAAAAATTATAAAATTAATGATGTTGGGTTTGTTACAAGACGTGGTTATTGGCGTTTTGAGCCAATGATGGGCTTTAATTTATTTCCAAAAAAATCAAAACTCATTAACCAACAAGGACTATTTTTCTATCAAAATGCCTATTGGGATTTAAGTGGCAAACTTTTAGATTGGAATAGCTTTTTTCAATATTCTATTAGTTTTCTTAATGGTGCTTATTTTGAATCTGGTGTTAATCGTGATTACACACTGTTATTTAATGATTTTGACCCGACAAATACAGGAGATGAAAAAAACATATTGAAAGCAGGGACAGGTTTTGTAAATCATGGTGGCTATCTTTTCTTTGCCTCAAGTCCGTTACCAAAGCTAACCTATAATGCAAGTATTGGTTATAACGAATATTATAATGGCAAACAATTAAACTTAAATGGCTCCGTTCGTTACCGTTTTCAGCCTTATGGCAGCATTGCCCTTACGGTTGATTACAATGATTTGCAATTTCCAACACCTTATAAATCTACTTCTTTTGCTCTTGTTGGCACTCGTGCAGATATTTCTTTAAACAAAAAAATATTTTTAACAGGCTTTTTACAATACAATCAACAGGCAGATAATGTGAATTTAAACACCCGTTTGCAATGGCGTTTTCGTCCTGTTTCAGATTTATTTTTGGTTTATACAGAAAATTATTTCCCAACAGCTTTTGCTCCAAAAGGAAGGTCTTTGGTTTTAAAACTTACATATTGGTTTAGTGTGTAAATTATTTATAGTAATTACTAATATGATATAAAAATTGCTATATTTGTATATATAATCTTAATATACAAATATGGCATTTAGTGATTTCAAAAATGTATTTGAAGTATCAGCGAAGTATGGTACTCGAATCAAAAAAGATATGTTATTTGATAAAATCTCTCATAAGTTTGTAATACCCGACTTATATATGGAAG
Organism: Cytophagales bacterium; assembly: GCA_043748455.1. Lineage (GTDB taxonomy): Bacteria > Bacteroidota > Bacteroidia > Cytophagales > Thermoflexibacteraceae > JAAFKA01. The sequence goes on along the minus strand of JAYTNF010000263.1, from coordinate 4,994 downwards.
ATTTGCAGTATGCTCTTGACAATAAAAAACCTCTGCCAAGTGAAATTTCTGTGTCCGAAAATTTTATTTCACCTATGATTAGACTCGTGGCACGCAAGCATCCGCATGTTACCCATTGGAGTAGAGAATATGAAATGCGGGCAGACGATATGTTGTGTGGCAAACCAGATTATTTATTTTCATACCGAGAAGATGTGAAAGAAGTCATGTATGGAATGCCTCTTGTGTGTGTAGCAGAAGCAAAAATTGACGACTTTGTGGGTGCATGGGGGCAAGCATTAGCAGAAATGGTAGCTTGTCAAAAACTATTTCCAAGTCTTGTCATTTATGGTTGGGCTACAAATGGTGATACATGGCAATTTGCTAAATTGGAGAACAATGTCTTTATACAACATGAAATTAGTTATTCACTTTCTTCTGAGCCAGATAAAATAGCAGGAATATTAGATTATATTTTTACAACCGTAGTCAAAGGGGCGGAGGAATATTTGGTAAAAAACCCGCAGAAAATATAAAAATTAGCTATTAATTATCAATAGCTAATTTTTATAGATAAAATTTACTGATTTAAAAATTTCTACTACAATGCAATAAAATCTTCTGGATTTATAGCCACACCATTATGCCATAATTCAAAATGCAAATGAGGCCCATCAGTCAATTCCCCAGAATTGCCAATAATTGCAATAATATCACCAGCTTTTACTGTATCACCAACTTTTTTAAGCAATACAGAATTATGTTTATAAAACGAAATTAAATTAGTTCGGTGCTGAATAGCAATGACATGACCAGAATCCTGTGTCCATGAAGCCAATAAAACCGTACCATCGGCGGTTGATTTTATAGGTTCATTTTTTTGTGCCACAATGTCAATTCCATAGTGCTTTTTCTTATAATCATATTTTTTCAAAACCAAACCTTGCAAAGGTGGAAATAACATAATATCTTTTAATTCCTCTTTGTTATATTTTAGACTTGTTTTATCGTTGCTAACAACTTCAAATTCACGTCTGAATAGTGAATCTGTTGGGTGCAATTTCTCATCTTTTTCATCTTTTTTAGCTGTTTTTGTTGGTGCAGTTTGTGGTAATTCTAATACAACAGGTTTGCCACCATTCATGATTAGCTTAAAATCTGAAATAAATTTGTCCCGCATCCGAACAGCCTCCTCCAATGAATCTACATGCATAGAAAGCCTAACTATTTGCCTATTAATGGTCATAGCATCTTCTTTACGTGCCAAAGCTGTTTCTAAAATCCGACCTACCAAAATACTTATAGCCAAAAGCACCATAAAAGCAGCAAAAAGCCCCACTATCATACGTGCAAAAGTGAAATTGATGGTTACTTCTTCTTTTAAATTATCAACTCTATGAATGATTAATAAATACCGTTTTGTTAATCTTTCATATATTGTTCTACGTTCTGCCATTTTATTAATATTTTTTGATATTTAATTATATCCAATACATTTTTTCCACAAAGTTACAAACAAAAAGATAAAAAGGTTTATTAATATATCGTATTTTTGTAATTTTGCCAGTAAGTACAGATAAAGTACCAATAAGGTGCAATATAAAAAACCGTTTTTGTTTATGTTTAAAGATACCGAAGTAACTTCTTATACCGTTGCAAGTGATAATGTGCTAAATCAACGCCTGTTATTTGCCTATTTTCGTGCTGCTGAAATGATACAGGGTAATTTGCTTGAAGTGGGTTGTGGTGCAGGAAAAGGAACTGAAATTTTCTCAAAAGTATGCACAAATTACACAGCTATTGACAAAAATGATAGTTTAATAGCACATCACCAAGCAAAATATCCAAATTATAGATTTATCAATTCTTTTGTGCCACCTTTTGTAGGTGTAGAAAGTAATAGTTTCGATTTTGTTGTTACTTTACAAGTCATCGAGCATATTGAAGATGACCATAATTTTTTGAAAGAAATTTATAGAGTACTAAAACCTGGTGGCAAAGCAATTATTACAACACCAAATATCAAACTTTCGCTAACCCGAAATCCATGGCATGTGCGTGAATACACAACAGTAGAACTGAAAACAATGCTTGAAAAATATTTTGATAGGGTTGCATTTGGTGGTGTTTTGGGTGGTGCAAAAGTGATGGAATATCAAGCACGAAACAAAGCCTCAATAACAAAGTTTAAGCAATTTGATATTTTTGATTTCGAGCATAAATTGCCACGTCAATTATTACAAATTCCATATGATTTGCTCAATCGTATGAATCGCAACAAATTAAATACAAATAACGATACACTAATTAGTAGTATTACCCAAGCTGATTTTTCATTAAGCACAGACACAGAACAATGTTTAGACTTTTTTTGTGTGGTGGAGAAAAAATAAAGACATAAAACATGACACACAAAGAACTCACTCAAAAAATTTTTCAAAAAAAATCTTATCTATGTGTAGGATTAGATACCGATATTACAAAAATTCCTACACATTTGTTGTATAAAAAAGATGCTATTTTTGAATTTAATCGGCAAATTATTGATGCAGTAGCAGATTATTGTGTGGCTTTTAAACCAAACTTAGCTTTTTATGAAAGTTTGGGAAGTCGTGGCTTGGAAAGTTTGGAAAAAACGATGGAATATATGCCCAAAGATTTTTTCAGTATCGCAGACGCAAAACGTGGAGATATTGGTAACACTTCTGACTTATATGCAAAGGCATTTTTTGAGCAAATGAACTTTGATGCTGTTACAGTTGCACCTTATATGGGCGAAGATTCTGTCAAACCTTTTCTAAATTACGAAGGCAAATGGGTAATTTTGTTAGGACTAACTTCCAATTCTGGTAGCAAAGATTTTCAACAACTGACACTTTCAAATGGGCAAAAATTGTATGAAACAGTATTACAAACTTCTCAAACTTGGGGAAATACCGAAAATATGATGTATGTTGTTGGTGCAACGAAGGCTGATGAATTGCAAGAAATTCGCAAAATTATTCCAAATCATTTTCTTTTAATTCCTGGATATGGCACACAAGGCGGAGATTTGGCAGCAGTTTCTAAATTTGGCATGACAAAAGACTGCGGTTTATTAGTCAATTCGGCGAGGGCAATTATTTATGCAGATAACAGCCGCAATTTTGCCAAAACAGCCGCCAAAATAGCAAAAGAAATTGCCCAAGAAATGGCTCAACACATAGAAAAAATTTGAATTAACTCTTTTTATTTTGTCATTCTGAGCAAAGAAAAGAATGACAAAATAAAAAAATTACTCTTTCAAAAATCCATATTCATAAACTTTCGGCTCTATTTTCTTTGCCAAAATATCTAAACTTTCCCTTAATTCGTCAATCAATTTTGTGTAAATTTCATCAGCACTTTTGCTATTCATTCTGCCTGTTGTGTTTCTTTCTTGAAAATATTCCCGAATATCATACAAAGAAGCATTGACTTCACCTTTTGGCATCCAGTATTCAAGATGATTGATAGTTTCGTGATAATATTTCCACAATTTTTTCCCAGATTCAAATACAGCTTGTGCTTCTTCCGAAAAAATCAAAGGTTCTATTTTGCTTGACTTTTTCTTTTTGAATATTTCTGAAGAGTCTTCGTCTTGGATTTTTCCTGCAATAAATTTAGCCATAAAATTACTTTCAAAATTATCTCCTGCATTTACTTCATCTTCTGTGAAAGGTATAAAATGGTTTGTACCAGCTTTTGAACTAATTTTATTTTGTCCGTGAAACAATGCAAATGCTAAACAATCATTGTGAAACTCTTTATTTTTTTCCCATTTTTTATTAGGAAATAAAAATTGGTCACGATTATTTGTCCAGAATGCTGCAATACATTGCCTTACAGATAGATAAATTAACATTTCAGTTATATTTTTCTTTGTTATTATAGTTGTTTTATGTTGTTTAACATCGCTTTCTGTAGGTTTTGAAGTTATGTAAACGCCATTTTGACATTGCATATCAACCCCTGGCAATATTAAATAAGCAATTTTGTCATTTGTTTTATCATAAAATTTGCGTAACCAACTACTTATAAAATCATTGCTACCATAGGCATAAAAAGATTTAATATTTTTTGTCAAACTTTTCACTGTATCATTAGAAATCATTATATCAGTTTGTACTTTTGTAATATCCTTTTTATTTGATAAATCCCAAATTAAAAATCCAATAGGAAATCGTCCTTTTACATTGTCAAAAGAAGTTGATTGACAAATAAAACCTTTCTTAAAATCAGCCTTAAAATATTGACGAAATTTTAAAAAGTTTTGAGAATTTACAAATTTTAACGTAGAAAAAGAAGCTAACTTGACTTCTGGTATATCTTTGTAAACACGCAAAAAAAACTGTGCAAAAAGTTCACGAGTAGCTGTACCAACAATCGTATTAAACTCTTGATATACTTTAGTGGTATTAGCAACTCCTGTTTTAGCCTTTCCACGTGCAAAAATTGCGGACATAGTTCCATGTTCCGCATAAGGTGGATTAATATAAATAACTAATTTTTTTCGTTTTTCGGGGCTATTGATTATTTCCTGCAATCCTTTTGGCAATTTATCAAAACTATCATTCAAAAAATCAAATTGAAAGACGTGATTTTCCAATAAATTTGCCCCATTTTTTATACGGTCGTGCATCACATCTACATCTTGTTTGTCAAGAGTTGAAGCCCAAATATTACGTTTATTTGTCAAACCGGTTAGCAAATTTCCTGTTCCTGCTGCACAGTCCCAAATATAATATTCATCTTGCCAATTTTCGCCTAATACATCAGTTAGGTATTTTTGTGATAATTCTACCCAGATTTGGGGCGTAAAAAAACTCCCTTTTCTTTCTCTAACATCTTGAGGAACAAGTAAATCACGTCTGTTGATGATATAATCCCAATATTCCTCTTTTGGAGGTCTTTCATATTTATTCCAAAATTGCGTATGGGCTTTTAAATTATCTTTAAAAGTAATTTTACGAGAATTAAACATTCCCCATTCATCT
>JAYTNF010000262.1:0-3407 GCA_043748455.1 Cytophagales bacterium | reverse complement strand
TGCCATTGCAAACGAGTTGCTTTCCATTTTTCATACCATTCTTTTTGTGTACCTGGTTGAATAAAAAACTGCATTTCCATTTGTTCAAACTCACGCATACGGAAAATAAACTGACGTGCAACAATTTCATTTCTAAATGCTTTACCAATTTGGGCAATACCAAAAGGCAATTTCATACGACCAGATTTTTGCACATTTAAGTAGTTTACAAAAATACCTTGTGCCGTTTCTGGTCTTAAATAAATTTCACTTGATTCCTCCGCCATTGCACCTAATTGCGTAGAAAACATTAAGTTAAATTGGCGAATTTCTGTCCAATTTGCAGTATTTGAAACAGGACATTTAATATTTTCGGCAATAATTAAATCCAATAATGCTTTTAAATCATTGTCTTGCAAACATTTATTCATTGAATCTAAAACTTGTTGTGCTTTTGTAGCTTCACCTTTTGCAATGAGTTCATCTGCGTGTTTTTCGAGAAGTTGGTCTGCTCTGTATCTTTTTTTCGAGTCTTTATTATCCAACATAGGGTCTGCAAAACTTGCCACGTGTCCCGAAGCTACCCACGTTTTTGGGTGCATAAGGATTGCAGCATCAATACCCACAATATTATCGTGAAGTTGCGTCATGGATTTCCACCAACACATTTTAAGGTTATTTTTTAGTTCTACACCATTTTGTCCATAATCATAAACAGATGCCAAACCATCATAAATTTCAGAAGACTGGAATACAAAACCGTATTCTTTTGCATGAGAAATTACTTTTTGAAAGATATTGTCGTTTGCTACAGGTTTTGCAGTTGTTGCCACTGTTGCAGTTGTTGCTTCTTTGCTCATACTATTTTTATAGATATTTTATGAATATTTTTTAGATTTAATATGGAAATATAAATTATTATTTTTGTTTAAATAAGTTTCAAAAGACAAATATTTAGATAATAATACAAATTTATGAAAAAAGTAGACTTATTTGCAGAAATGTGAATTTATTTGTAAATTTACGACTAAATAGCGAAAATATGAAAGCCTTAGACTTATCAAAATACATTGTTTCCTTTTGTAATTCAAAAGGAGATGTGATTACAAATAAAAAATTACAAAAATTGCTTTATTATACTGATGCTTGGTATGCTGTATTCAATAACGCCCCTTTAATAGAAGAGGAGTTTGAGGCTTGGGTTTATGGACCCGTTGTGCCTGTGGTCTATCAATATTACAAATGTTTTGGTTCAGCACCAATTCAAGAAGTGGAAACAGACATACAAGATTTAGTGAAAGAACTATCTATAAAGCCTAAAATTCAAGAAATTATTGATGCTGTTTTATTAAAATATTATAAAATGAGTGCCTTCGAATTAGAATTACTTTCTCACAATGAAACTCCATGGCTAACTGCAAGAGCTAATATAGCAACCCATGAACCTTCAATATCCAAAATTTCTAAAACTCTTATGCAACAGTATTATAGCAACCAACTAAAAAACATAGCAAATGGCTAAGTCCAAAAGTGAAAATAACAATAATTTTGAGGCTTTTAAGAAATATCAACCACCCATAGAACAATATCAAATTGGTAAAAAAATAGGTAATTTGGCAGATTTTAAAAATCTATATCCTACTTTTAGCTTTCAATACCTTTGTTTAGATTCTAGTAAACTTGCATTTAATAATCCAGAAATTCACCAAAAAGATTATCAAAAACTTTTTCAGGCTTTAAACAGTATTTCGAAACAAACTTACGAAATTATTAGTACCACCAAATCTTATCATTTCCATGATGTTGATTTTGAAAAAGATACATTAACCATTACAGCAATTAATTTCTTAAACCAAATTACAGATAAAAAGATAGATAGTCTCAGAGAACAAACACCTACACTATACCAGTTTAAACTATATCAAGAAAAAAGACTATTTGGTTTTTTGGGTTATCATGGTGTGTTTAATGTTGTTTATTTCGATTTTCACCAAATTTATAAAAGGAAATAAAAGAACATAAGTTAATTTAAGTTGCATAGCTGGAGTTGCACACTACTGCTTAAGCAACTTAAATTAAGTAATAATAAATAAAATGATGTCAATATTTTTAACTATTTGATAATCAATTAATTTTACATTTCATACATCATATTTCATCCCTAATACTTACGCACTATATCCCAATTTATCCAACAATGCTTTTTTATTTCGCCAATCTGGTTCAACCTTTACATGTTGTTCTAAAAAGACTTTTTTGTTAAAAAACTTTTCCATGTTTTTTCGTGCCACAGTTCCTACTTTTTTAAGTTTTTCGCCATTTTTACCAATAATAATACCTTTTTGTGTGCTTCTTTCAACCAAAATTTCGGCATAAATATGAATAATATTAGCATCTTCCTTAAAACTCGAAATCATGACTTCACAACAATAGGGAATTTCTTTGGTATAATGGAAAAAAATTTGTTCACGAATCATCTCCGCAGCAAAAAATCTTTCAGTTTTGTCGCTAAGTTCCTCTTTGTCATAATATGCAGGGTGTTCAGGCAAATGTTCCAAAATAAGGTTAAAAATTTTATCTATATTGAAACCTTTAAGAGCTGAAACAGGTATAATTTCTGTAATCGTAATTTCTTTCCCTAATGTTTCTTTCCAAAAATCTATTTTTGCATTCACTTTTTCTTGTGTTAGCAAGTCTATTTTATTGACAATCAATAAGATAGGAGATTTTACTTTGCGAAGTTTTTGTAATAATTCCTCAACCGCAGGTTCTTCAAACATATCTGTTACCAAAATGATGAGGTCTGCATCTTCCAACGAAGTTTCAACCATCGACATCATAGCTTTATGCAATTCATAAGCAGGTTTCATGATGCCAGGCGTATCAGAATAAATAATTTGAAAATTCTCGCCATTTATCATACCCATAATTCTGTGTCGGGTAGTTTGGGCTTTTGTTGAGATTATAGATAATTTTTCGCCAGTCATGGCATTCATTAATGTTGATTTGCCAACATTAGGTTTGCCAATAATATTCACAAAACCAGCTTTGTGAGGTGTATTGATAGAAATTTCAGACATTGAATATATTTTTTTACAAAGATAAGAAAAAAGATAAGAAAATACGTAAATAATATATGAAAAATATGCGAAAATAAACTTAGAAAAATTTGTGTATCTCAAAAATAGTGTTTAGCTTTGCACAACAATTAAAGAATAAGACAAAATTTTCAGAATAAATTTTATTAAAAAGTTAATAAAATTTAGAATCTAAACAACATTTTTGTCTATTAAAAAATAATATAACTCTTATGAAAGTTAATAAAAGTATTATTTTTTAAGTTCTTTATTAACAACATCGCGCGGTGGAGCAGTTGGTAGCTCGTTGGGCTCATAACCCAAAGGTCACAGGTTCGAGTCCTGTCCCCG
>JAYTNF010000261.1:0-1879 GCA_043748455.1 Cytophagales bacterium | reverse complement strand
AAGCATTCATTATCGAATAATTCTTCTATGAATGCAACTTGGTATTATATAAAAAAAACAAATTTGGGTTTGGAATTGTGAAATATTTGTTTGAATTTTACAAAAAAATAGAATTTTGATGATTTGTGATAAAATTACAAATACATTTATGTAATAAAGTCTGAACTAAAAAGACCTATAAACGAGTTGTAAGCAATTTTTAAAAACTGCCACGCCATTTTTAAAAGTTAATTTAATATATTTATACACTAGTGTACCATAAAAATTAATATAAGTTCTTTGAAAATATTGACAGATTGGGATTTAGGATATTTTTTGTTGCGTGACGATTTGAATTGACTATATTTTTCGGAAAAATGAAAAATGAATCAAGGCAAGTATGTTTTCGCTCAAATTATAGAGTTTTTACCACAACGATCGTTTGATACTTGTGTTGAAAAGTACAATGGCAATAAATATATTAAGCATTTTGCTTGCTGGAATCAACTGCTTTGTATGATATTTGGTCAGGTTGCAAATGTTGAAAGTTTGAGCAATCTTATTTTGTGTATAGAAGCACATAAATCGAAGGCATACCATTTAGGATTTGGGACAGGCATTTCAAAAAACAATTTAGCAAAAGCCAACGAACGACGTAAATGGAAAATTTTTGCTGATTATGCATCTATTATTATTGATAAAGCAAGAAAATGTTCTGTTACCGAGAATGTACAAATCGATTTTGAAAAAAATGTTTATGCATTTGATGCAACAGTCATAGATTTATGCCTAAATATATTTTGGTGGGCTAAGTTTCGTAAAACTAAAGGTGCTATCAAGATGCATACATTGTTTGATGTTAAAACTTCTATCCCATGTTTTATACACATTACAGAAGCTGCTGTTCATGAGGTTAATGTAATGGATGAGTTGAAATACGAATCAGAAAGTTTCTATGTATTTGACAGAGCCTACATTGACTATGAAAGATTGTATACTATTCATAAAACAAAGGCGTTTTTTGTTGTCAGAGCCAAGAATAATTTTAAGTTCAAACGACAGTATTCTATGAAGTGTGATAAAACAAAAGGTGTATGCTGTGATCAAATAGTTGTCCTTATGGGTTTTTATACAGCAAAAGATTATCCTGATAAATTAAGAAGAATAAAATTCTATGATAAGGAAACAGATTCTGAATTTGTATTCTTAACCAATAATTTTGAAATTTCTGCATTTGAAATAGCATTGTTTTATAAGTACAGATGGAGAATAGAAATTTTCTTTAAATGGATAAAGCAACATCTGAAAGTCCTTACTTTTTGGGGCACATCAGAAAATGCAGTAAGAATACAAATTTATACAGCAATCATCACATACTCCTTGGTTGCAATAATAAAAGCTCAACTTAAAAGTTCTCTTTCTAATTACGAAATATTACAAATTTTAAGCATGTCCCTTTTAGATAAAACTCCTGTAAAAGAACTAATTAGCAAACCCAATCTACAATATGTCAAAGAACTAAATTATAATCAATTGAAATTCTTTTAGTTTAAATGGTACACTAGTGACATTATATATATAGTAAATTATTGTTTCTAAATTTCAATGTAAAAATAGTATTTAAAATGAATAAAAAAACATGAATTATATAAACGGTAGCAAATTTTAATTTAACGGTAAAATATTTTTACTTATAATTGATGAAAAGATCATTTATGTAGTCTTTTTTCCTCCTAGATACTGGAATTTCCATTTGATTAGACATAATTAAATTTCCACCGTCGGCTCTTAGGTAGTTTTTAACATGTTTTTTATTTACTAAATAAGATTTATGTGTTCTAATAAAGCTTGAATCATCAATAAATTCTTCTAACTCTTTAAGGGCGCGGGTCAAAACAAC
>JAYTNF010000260.1:0-5850 GCA_043748455.1 Cytophagales bacterium | reverse complement strand
CATCAGCATTAATATCGACAATAATGGGTTTTGTGTTTTCGCCAATATCAAGCATTTCACCTTGTAGAAAATCTGTTTTTGGAGAATTAAAAACAGGTTTATTATTTGTTCCCACGTTTTTATAAAACCAAATAGACTGCCTAAAATTTGTCAATTTATCAGCATTATCAGCCACATTTGGTGCAACCAATAAATCACTCAAACCATCAAAATCTACATCTTCATAATAAGCCGCAGGAAAAATGGGCATATTTACAGGGAAATTTTGTGGGAAATTTGGCAAAAAAGCATCAAATTTTGCATCTTGTTGAGTTCCTTTATTGAAAAATGCAGCTAAATTATTGCAACTCACATCTCCAATAAGCATATCTTTCAGTCCATTTCCGTCTAAATCAATGACTAATTGTGTAGAACCTGAATGTTCTATTCTCAATATTTGTGGCAAATTATTAGCTTTCAAATCACCGTTTAAACCACCATTTAGGTCATCTCGCAAATCATCTTTTTGGGCTTTTGAACAGTTTTCATTTGCAAATTTATACTCATTGCAAGCACTACATTCTTCAAAACTTCCCCACCTTATTGATGTTTTTTCAAACTCTAAACTGTCTGCTTTGCGATATTTTTCTATGCTCATATTCTTTGCAAACTCAACAGTTACTCCAAAAGAAGGCGTAAAAAATAAAATATCTACGTCTCCATCATTGTCTATATCTGTAATTGCAGGAATATCTGTTGCATCAATTCCTATGTTTATTTGGCTTGCTCCCGAAAAACTTTTTGTAGTCAAATTCTTAGGTTCTTGCACAAATGTTACATGAGTTTTTGGCAAAGAAATATTTTTATAAACACTTACAGTACCATTTTGAGTTGTAAATATATCCTTTTTTCCATCTTTGTTATAATCTAATAGCAAACACCAATTTCGCATGGCAGGAAACAAAACTTCATATTCGGGTGCATAATTATAACGATTATTTTCATTCAAAAAAGTATAAATTCGGTTGGCAGTACGGTCAAAAACAAATAAATCATCTTTATTATCTCCGTTTAAATCAATGCTAGAAAATTGTGGTGCATTCAAACCACCAGCCAAAGCCAATGGCAAAGGCTGATTATTTTGGTTAAAGAAAGGAATATCTGTTGCAAAATCATATCGCAAAACTTTGTTTTGTGCAATACTATTGTGATAGACTAGCAAATAAAGTGCAATAATAAATAAGTTTTTTTGTAACATAGCTTGTAGAAATTTAGAAATATTAATTTGATAAAACTTATCTCATGACACTTATCTCATGACACTATGCACTGCCATTGTTGGTGCTATCCAAACCTTACCTGTTCCGCTAAAAGTTTGCAATAAACCTTCGCCACTTTTAGCAGAACCTAACAAAGTTTTGGCAGATTTTTCAACCTTGAAGGTAATATTTCCTGTCCGCAAAATTGCAAAAGTGCCATCAACACTTAATTTTTCATTGTTTAAATCTACACAAACCAATTCTTCGACAGGTACAGGAGATTGAAAAACTGCAATGCCACTACCTTCTACTTTTGTTTGAAATAATCCTTCGCCTCCAAAAATTGCAGAGGAAATATTGCTTTGCATTTCGGCACTAATTTTTAAAGTGTTGCTGCCTGCATAAAACAAACCTTTATCTGCTATTAAAGTATCATTATCTAATTCTACAATTAAAAAATGTTCTCCATGCGTTGGTTCTAAATACACTTCGCCTGTTCCTTTGACTTCGGTTAATGTTGTGCCTTCGCCTGCTGCTGCTCTTTTCATCATGCTGCTCAAGCCTGTGAGTGCAGATGAGGTTGAGATAGACAAATTGCCAAACATGTAATGTAAAAGTCCGCCTTCCATAAAAATTCCATCATTTTGCAACTTAAACAACAAACGGTATGCGTAACTTGGCTCCTCTACTCTATAAGCTAAGGATTCTGTATTGCCTAAACCATGAGTGGCTTTTTTGCGGACATATTCCAAGACTTCTAATTTTACACCTTTATGCTCGTGTTGCTCGATAATATTGGTAGTGATTTTAAGTTTTTTCATGATTATTTTATATTTTTTGTAAGTATTTTATAGTTTTGTCTTCAATAACATTGATTTCCAAAGATAAGGAAATATACCACAACCCAAATCCAAAATAACTTTATTCTTATCTAAATAATGTAAGCTGACAAACTACACAAAGTTAAACATTTTTGTTATTTATACTCACTATGCAACTAAAAACATGGCTGCCAAGCAAAATTATTTTGTAATTCCCAATGAATGTTTATATTTGCCCTTAGGTGCAAAATTTATTGTAATAATCTCTAAACAATCAAATTTTTAGTTAATACTAATATTTTAAGGCTTGATAATAGAAATCAAAGAGCAAAAACTATGATAATTTCGGTAATTATTCCAATTTATAACGAGGCTTTAAATATTCCGTTGTTGCACTTACGTCTGAATACCATCATGAAAAATTTAGACCTTAGTTATGAACTTATTTTTGTCAATGATGGAAGCTCTGATAACTCCCTTGAAATTATCAAAGCACTTGCAAACCAACACTCAGAAATAAGATTTATAGATTTAAGTCGTAATTTTGGGCATCAAATTGCAGTAAGTGCAGGACTTGACAAAGCAGAAGGCGAAAATATCGTAATCATTGATGCAGATTTGCAAGACCCACCCGAACTCATTGTTGAATTGTATGCCAAATTACAAGAAGGTTATGAGGTTGTATATGCAAGACGTAAGGCTCGCAAAGGTGAAAGTTTTATGAAATTACTTACCGCAAAATTATTTTATCGGTTATTATCTGCAATTACCTCAATAAGTATTCCCGTTGATACAGGAGATTTTAGAATTATAAGCCGCAAAGTGGTTTTAGCATTAAGACAAATGCCCGAAACAAGCAAGTTTTTAAGGGGACAAATCTCATGGATAGGTTATAAACAAACTTTTGTTGAGTATGAAAGAGAAGAACGAAATGCAGGGAAAACAGGCTACACCTACAAAAAAATGATAAAATTTGCCATCGATGGCATTACTGCCTTTTCAAATTTTCCGATAAAAGCCGTAACAGCTGTTGGTTTTTTAGTTTCAATAGTAGCTTTTATAATGATTTTAGTATCTTTCTATGTAAAATATTTCACTGCTGATGAAACAGAACCTGGTTGGGCATCACTCATGGTAGGGATGATGTTTTTAGGTGGCGTGCAGTTGCTAAGTTTGGGAATTATTGGCGAATATGTGAGCCGTATTAATACTGATGTTAGAAGACGACCTTTATATTTTGTGCAAGATAGCAATATAGACACCTAAAAACTATGTGTTCTATATTGCTAGGTGGTTAAAATAATTTTGATACGGAAAATTTATAAAGCAAAGATAAATTACAAAAGATTTTAAATTTTCTGTTATTTTTAATACTTTTGGAATAAATAATAAATACCAAATATTACTATATTATATTACTATGGAATTTTCTCCTTCCGACCTGATTCTCAACGCTGACGGTAGTGTTTATCATTTGGGCTTATTGCCTGAAAATTTATCACACAAAATAATTACTGTTGGTGACCCTGACCGTGTGCCAAAGGTTACACAATATTTTGATAGCATAGAATTTGAGAAGAAAAGACGTGAATTTGTTACCCACACAGGCATATATAAGGGCAAACGTATTTCTGTAATTTCTACAGGCATGGGAACAGATAATATAGAGATTCTTATGCACGAATTAGACATGTTGGTCAATATTGATTTGGCAGCACGTGAACGAAAAACGACACAAACTGCTCTAACCATTGTCAGAGTTGGCACTTCTGGAAGTTTGCAAGCCGAAATTCCGTTGGGTTCTCACTTAGTTTCTATTGCGGCTATTGGTTTGGATACATTAATGGAATTTTATCATTTAAAACAAAATGAATCAGAATATTATGTAGCAAAAAGGCTTCAAGATGTTATTGGCTTATCATTTCAGCCATATTGTGTAAAAGGTTCATCTGAATTGGCTGAAAGAATAGGTTTTGATATGGTAAAAGGCAATACTTTAACCTGCCCAGGGTTTTATGCACCACAAGGACGCAAGATTCGTGTGCCTTTGCGTTTCCCAGATTTGGTTGAGAAACTTAACACTTTCAACCCTTTTGGTTTCAAATTGACAAATTTTGAGATGGAAACCGCAGGATATTATGCTTTGGGTAGGCTGTTGGGACATGAAACTCTGTCATTAAATGCTATTGTCGCAAATCGTATGACTAATCAATTTGATACAAATGCTGATGAAACTGTGGAAAAATTAATTATTAAGACTTTGGATAGGATTTAAAACTTTTTTGGAATTTGTGTTTTGTCATTCTGAGCTTGCGAAGAATCTGACAATATTACATAAAAATTCAATGTTTCAGATTCTTCGCAAGCTCAGAATGACAAAAAATAATTCCTGATGAAACTAAAAATCTGTGGCATGCGTGAGCCACAAAACATTAAAGAAGTTGCCAAGTTGCAGCCAGATTATTTGGGCTTAATTTTTTACGAAAAATCTCCTCGTTTTGTGCAAGGTTTAGCAATAAATCTGCCTGTTGAAGTATTGCAAAAATTACCAAAAAGCATAGAAAAAGTTGGCGTTTTTGTCAATGAAACAACCGAAAAAATATTACAAATTGCGAAACATTATGAATTAAAAACCTTGCAATTACATGGAACAGAAAGTCCTGAATTTTGTAGCTATTTGCAAAAACGAGGTTTTAGCATATTCAAAGCATTTAATATTGGCACAAAAAATGACATTTTAGCAATTCATGCTTATCAAAACTCGATAAACTTAGCAGTTTTAGATGCGAAAGGCACACACTTAGGAGGAAATGGAACTTCATTTGATTGGACTTTACTCAATGATTATAGTTTTGAAATACCGTTTTTATTGAGTGGAGGAATCAGCTTAGACAATATTGCAGAGGTTTTAGTACTCAAACACCCAAAATTATGTGGAATAGATGTAAATAGTAAATTTGAAATTGCGGCAGGAATAAAAAATGTGGAAATGTTAAGGGTGTTGAAATTGAAATTATAAAAATACTTACCAAGTCTTAAAACTTGGTAAGTATAATCATTAAATCCTTGTATCAATCAATTTCAATTCTTTTTTAAATCGGAAATACCAAGCTTTTTTGCCATAGTGTTCCATGTATAGTACCAAATCTTTGACGGAATATCGCCAATTTGGATAAATGCAATATTTATTTTTTGTGAGCTTTGTAAAATATTTTCTGTTCTTTTCCCAATCTCTCATGCCGCAAATATTATTATGTTTGAGAGCAAGTTCACTCTTTAATTGAGATTCGTTAAGCAGAATTCTAAAATACAAGTCTGTTTTAGCAGAGTCTTTTGTCAGATAATAGAGATAGTCATGCACATTTTTACGTGTGAGTTTGTTTGCCATCGCTATTCTTTCCGTCCGTTCTATTTCTTGTTCCTTTGCGATTTTCGCATTTCCTTTATTTGCTTTAAAAGGATAGACAACTGTCAAGATAAACAATGCTATAAAAGTAAATTTTTTCATTACATCAATGTTATGTGAAATGCCTGAAATATGCTTTCTATAAGCAACTTGTATTTCAAACAAAGCCTTGATTTGCCACTTTTAACAAATACAACACTGTTTCCCTAAACCATAAACTTTTCATATAATTTTCGTATATTTCTTTAAGGCGGTGCAAAGGTAGCAAAAAAATTAACACTTTTGAGTGCAATTTTGTAACTAATCTTACATCATACTTACTTAATACTCCTATTGTAGTGTGGACTTCAGTCCACACATGACGTAATAGCCTAAGTGTGGACTG
>JAYTNF010000259.1:0-2175 GCA_043748455.1 Cytophagales bacterium | reverse complement strand
TTCAGAACACGAAAAACCTTACAAAGAACAACAAGAAAATTTTAATACTTTTTTTGAAAATTGGATAAGTGGAGTGAGTAAACAACTTGATGATGTGATGCTTTTAGGTATAAAAATTGCACAGTAAGTATAAAATATTTTTTTAATCGTATTTAATTTATTTTTTAATATTAAAGCTTACAAAAAATGACAGATGTTCTTAAAAGAAATAATGTAACTATGCAAGGCGAAGGCACGCAAGTTATATTGATGGCACATGGCTATGGTTGTGACCAAAACATGTGGAGGTTTGTTACGCCTGCATTTCGCAATAAGTATAAAATTGTACTTTTTGACCATGTAGGCTCAGGAAAATCAAATATTTCCGCTTATGATTATCAAAAATATGCATCTTTACAAGGTTACGCAGACGACATTGTAGAAATTTGCGAAACTCTTAATCTAAAAAATGTTATTTTAATTGGACATTCGGTAGGTGCTATGATGGGTTTGTTGGCAGCCAACAAAGCCCCACATTTATTTGATAATTTGATTATGGTAAGTCCTTCACCACGCTATATTAATGATGAAACTTATCATGGTGGTTTTGATGAAGCAGATATTCAAGAGTTATTAGAATCTTTGGATAGCAATTATTTAGGCTGGTCAAGTGCAATTACGCCTGTGATTATGGGTAATACTGATAAACCTGAATTAAGTGAGGAATTAGCAAATAGTTTTTGTCAAAACAATCCAGAAATAGCAAAACATTTTGCCAATGTTACATTTTTGGGAGATAGTCGCAATGATTTATCAAAATTAACGACTAAAACCCTAATTTTACAATGTACTTCTGATGTAATTGCACCTGAAGCTGTAGGAAAATATGTGAATGAACAGTTACAAAATAGCACAATAGTTGTGATGGAAGCAACAGGACACTGTCCGCACATGAGTGCACCAAAAGAAACGATAGAAATAATTACTAAGTTTTTGGCAAATGCCTAAATAGCCAATTCAATCCATTGAAGTCTAATATTGCATAGCAACCAAAATATTTTTTTGGTTGCTATGCAATATTATTAAACGTATGATATAATGACAAATCTAACAGATTTGAGTTTTACAGAAAATTATTTTACAAAAGATGAATTAGCTAAATTAAAATTAACAAATTTAGATGATACTGCTATGGCTAATTATCTAAATCATATTGTTGCAGAAAAAATAGCTGTTATTGTTAAAGAAAAAGATCATTTTTACAGCAAAAAATTAGCTTTACAAGAACTTGAAGAAGATACATTTTATAATAATTCACCTTGTGGCTATTTTTCTACGGCTGCCAACGGCATAATTAACAAAATTAACGATACTTTGTTAGCTTGGTTGGGTTATATAAAAGAAGATATTGTAGGTAAGGTTACGTGGCAAAGTTTATTGAGTGTTGGTGGGAAAATGTATTTTGAAACACACTATTCACCGTTGTTACAAATGCAAGGTTTTGTTCAGGAAATTAGTTTTGAAATGGTTAAAAAAGACAAAAATCGCCTTCCTGTGCTGATAAACACAAAACAAATTAGAGACGAACATGGCAAAGTGCAAATAAATTATTCAACAGTTTTTGATGTGAGCCAGCGAAAATCTTATGAAAAAGAACTGCTCATAGCCAAAAGAATTGCTGAAGAACAAACAAAATTATTAAATGAAACGAATGAAGAACTTCGGTCAAGTGAGGAAGAAATTAGGCAAAATTTAGAGGAACTTGTAGCCATACAAGAGCAACTTCAAGGGCAATATGATTTGCTTGCCATAAAAAATAAAAATATTGCAGACAGTATCAATTATGCAAAACGTATTCAAACTGCATTATTGCCTCGTTTAGCAGAAATCCGTGATTTTTTTCCTGATAGTTTTGTGCTTTTCCGTCCTCGTGATGTGATAAGTGGAGATTTTTATTGGTTTGCTAACAAAGGTAATTTTCAAATTATTGTGACTGCTGATTGCACAGGTCATGGAGTTCCTGGGGCTTTTATGTCTATGTTGGGAAGTTCATTACTTAATCAAATTGTGCATGACAAAGAAATTTCTAAACCTAACGAAATTTTAGATTTGCTACATTCGGGCGTGGAAGAAATGTTAAATCAACGCCATGAAGATAATACAAATCGTGATGGAATGGACGCAAGTATTTGCATC
>JAYTNF010000258.1:0-3644 GCA_043748455.1 Cytophagales bacterium | reverse complement strand
ATTACTTGATTATCAATTAATTATATTTTTTTAGTTCCGTTAGGAACGACATATTTATAGCAAAAGTAAGCACCGACTCCCCCAAAGTGCCGTAGGCACTACATATTTCGTGCCTACGGCACTTTGGGAGGAAAAATATACGTTTGCTATAAATATTTCGTGCCTAACGGCACTAAAAAACACTTTCTTAGCTTAATAGCATTGGACTTTAGTCTGTGCATTTAAGCCACCACTTCTCTACACAGTTTCAAAAACCGATAACTCAACAAAGCTGCAGCAATTGACAACGCAAAAGCCAACGATGCCCAAATTCCAACACCTCCCCAACCCATATAAAACATAAGAAATGCAGCTAATGGTGTTCCAATTCCCCAATAAGCAATTAAAGTAATAATTGTCGGAATTTTTACATCATGTAAACCTCGCAATGCTCCAATAGAAACCACTTGTATGCCATCAGACAACTGAAAAATGGCTGCAACCAATAACAATTTTGAAGCAATATCAATGACTTGCTCGTCTTGGACATATAAACTTGGCAGAAAACGATGCCCAACAACCATGGTCAAAGCACAAAAAAACATAAACACTGTAACAATTACCATAGCACTTTTACCTGCCATTTGCATTTCTTCTATATTTTTTAAGCCTTTTTGTCCCGCAGTACGAATAGATGCGGCTGTACTGATGCCCGATGCAATAAGGTAAGTAGTTGCTGCAATATTTAATGCAATTTGGTGAGCAGCTAATGTTTTGCCATTATCACCAATCCAACCTGCCATAATTGCCGAAAAAGCAAAACATGAAGATTCAAAAATAACTTGCATACCAATTGGCAAACCTATTTTTAGTAGTTTTGCGAAAAGTTCTGTTTTAAGAACTTGTTGCCACAAACCTTGTGCATAAATTTTAAAACTGTCTTTATGTAGAAATATCCAAGTAATAAGTACAATCATCAAAATACGTGCAATAATGGTTGCAATACCAGAGCCTAATAATCCTAAACGTGGAAATCCTAAAAACCCAAATACTAAAACAATATTCAATACTGCATTCAGAACTTCGCCAATAATTGCCACAAACATAGGTTCTTTGGTTTGTGATAATCCTTCCATAAATTGCTTAAAAGTTTGGAAAATTAGTGATGGAATAATAGAAAAGCCAACCAACTGTAAAAATGGTTTTGCCAAAGCCGCAATGTGCGGAACTTGCCCAAAAGAATCTAAAAAAGATGTTATCAGCAGCACAATACCATATAAAACCACACCCAATAGCGAATAAGTTATTAAGGCATGTTTAAATAAAGTTTGGCAATTGGCATGCTCTTGCTTTGCAACTGCCGATGCCACAAGTGGTGTTAAGCCAAAAGTTACGCCCATACCAAAAATTTGCAAGGTCATGAATATTGCGTGGGCAAGTGAAGCCGCCGCCAAGGAATCAGCACTATAATTTCCTACAACTATATTGTCTGTAATCATGATAACAATAGTTGAAAGCTGCCCTATCACAATTGGATAAGCAAGGCGTATTGTTTCGGAATAATGTCGTTTATAAATTGGCGAAAGTAGTGTCATGATTGTTAGATTATTGGATTGTTATTGGCGTTTTGTAAATACAAATATACATATTATTAAAGAGATTTTCTATGACGTTAAAAACTCTTCGTGATAAGTAAAGATTATGAGGATAAATTTTGCACGTGAAACTAACTTATTGATTTTCATTCAATTAAATTATAGACCAAAGTCTATGCTATAAATTTTCATAATAAATATACCCATTAAAAATCCTGCTTAAAAAAGTTCAAAAAACATAAACACTATAAAACCTATAAAGTTTCAAAACTTTATAGGTTTTATAGTGCGTGAAGTGCAGTAAAATTGAAGTTTTTAACTTTCAATTACACTCATTAAAATAGGAATATCAATAATTTCTTTGAAGTCTTCACCAGATTCTTGCATATCTTCGTCATCTTCTTCATAAAACCAATTGATAACAATATCTTGGTTCTTTATCTGTTCGAGTCTTCTAAAAATTTCTACTAAACATTTAGATGAACTCGTATTAAAGTATTCGAGTTTAATATCGAATGCTGTTTTTGTAGCAGGATGTTTTACATAATCATCAAGCCACTCAAACAAGGGCTTATAAAACTCAATAGAGTTTTCAGGAATAGACCTTCCAGCCATCAAGAATTTCCCACTCTGAGAACTAAAACTTAACTTTGGCGTTTTGGAGGTTTCCTCTAAATAAAAGTTTTCCATATCTTTATCGCTATACGGCGGCTACTTTAACACTTAAACTAAAAAAACAATATTTATCATTTACTTTTCTAAAATCGTATTCAAGTTTATTGCTTGATTTACGTGCAATATCAATAATACCAAGACCTGCTCCACCTTTCGCTGACACTTGACCATGGTCTAAGGTTTCTCTATATTTATGTTTTAACTCTTCACTTGTCATTAAATTTACCTCATCTATACGTTTTTTTAGGGCATTTACTTCACTTTGGGGAATATAATTTCCTGTCAAAACAATATAATTTTCACTATCTTTTGCCAAAATAAATACAATAGCATCTTCATCTTTAATATCCTCGGCAGCAATATGGTCAAAATGATTTTGGATATTTTGTAATATCTCAACCAATATACTAAAAAGACGTTTTCTGATAGCTGATTTTTGTTCAACCTCTGAAAGCTTCGCTTGAGTAATAGCTATGATGCTATTAAGTAAATCACCTGAAGCAGCACCTTTATATGACATGATGATGCCATTTGACTGCATTTGGTTATAATATTGATGAATATCCAATGTTCTTAAAGATTTTGCTGATACCAATAAATTAAGCAAACCTAACGATTGCAGACTTTTTATCTACTTTCATATATATGTTATGCAATATTACAATTTTTTCTAATAAAAAAACATATTCACACAAAAAAAAATCATTAAACCAAAAATACTTTAAACTTGCTTTTAGCATATAGCAAAAATAGTATTTTATTTTTGAAAAACTATTTTTGAAAAACTATTTTTATTTATTAACAATTAGGTGTATGCCTGAATTATCTATACTAATTAAACCATCTTTGTATAGGTTGCCTATTATTTTTTTAAAACTCTTTTTACTCATTTGAAATATTCTTTGAATTTCGTCTGGTGGCGTTAAATCATTATAGGGTAAAAATTTATTATGTTCCTCTAACATCTTGATAATGATGTTTTTATCTTCTACAATTCCAACAAATCCTGCCTTACGTGTGCTTAAATCTATTTTATTGTCTTCTCTAATTTTTTTAACATAACCAATAAGTTTATCACCAATTGCCAAGTCTTTGAATACTTCATTGCGGTAAAGTATGCCTGCATATTTATTATTAATGATACACATAAATCCTAAACTTGTTGTTTCATAGACCATTAACTCTACTTCTTCGCCTTCTTGTAAGTGAATTTTCTCTTTTTCTATGAATTTGCCTATTTTTCCAATACCAATAATACGATTTGTTTGTTGGTCTAAACACAGTTTTACAATATATTTTTCACCTTCTTTCATTAGCCGATGTTGCTCTTTAAGAGGCACAAAAAGTTGTTTTTCTAAACCCCATTCCAAAAATGCCCCAAAACTTGTAACATGT
>JAYTNF010000257.1:0-2584 GCA_043748455.1 Cytophagales bacterium | reverse complement strand
TTCGCCTCGCATTTTGTTCAACGGAAAAGCATTTGTGCAGGGTGGGCTTAGTAGCACTAACGTTTCCACACGCACAAAAGCCAATAGAAAGCACAAATGTTTATTTTAGCACGTCTGCCCGCCTTGCCACAAATGCAATGTTAGGCGATGCTTATTTTGTTCGTTATCAAGCAGTTGTGTAGTTTTTTGTTATAAACTCTGTAAAGTTGAGTTTCAATGCTTGACAATATATTTTAATTGCTTTTATGCTTACTTCATCTTCCTTACTCTCAATTTTTTGAATGGTTTGAACGTCCAAACCTGTCAAAGTTACTTTTTCAGACAAGTCAAATTCTGTTTTTACACCATTCACTTTAATTGATTTAGGATTTTGTACTATTTCCTGCTTTTGTGGTTTTGCAATACTAAAAATATATTGGGCAATAGCCTGTTGTGTTTTGGGCTTAGTTTTTAGTTTCATAGCAAATTGATAGCAAGCCTTAACTGTTTCTTCGCCAATGCCTTTTACCTTATCAAGTTGAATTAAACTGTTTAAATCTTGATTTTCTAACACTGATTTCACTTTTTTTAAAACATTAGGTTTCAAACCTGTTGCTTTTTCAAGTTCTTTCAAACTATCGTAAATAAAAGCATTACGAAACTTATCTATTAAATCATCAGATGCTTGCCCGTCATATTCATATACTTCAATAGGAATATCGCAAGAACTTAAATATTGTTGCATTAAGTCTATTACTCTATCAGGGTCTAAACCACCATTCAAAGCACCAAGCATTGGAAAAGCAATAGATGTAATGCCTTTATCCTTATAAGTTTCAACAAACTTACTAAG
Source organism: Cytophagales bacterium (assembly GCA_043748455.1). Lineage (GTDB taxonomy): Bacteria > Bacteroidota > Bacteroidia > Cytophagales > Thermoflexibacteraceae > JAAFKA01. Next base: position 1,752 of record JAYTNF010000257.1, on the reverse strand, counting down.
CCCTTTTTCCAAATACTCGTACTTACTTGGGTATTTCCAATGTTGTTTAGTAGGAAAGTTTAAAACTTTCTGATTAAGGTTTGGAACTTCATAAACCCACAATTTACCTATCTGTATGAGTTTATTTTCGCAATATTTAGCGTACTTCTCAAACATATCAGGATAGCGATATTTAAACTCCAAAGCAATACCTGCTCCCATAATACCTACGCAATTAACCGTATTTACAAGGGTTTGATGCTTTGACGTAAAAATGTTTCCTTTTATAAACTTTATCTCACTCATAACAACAATGTTTTTTCAAGTTCCAAAAATTTTGTTTCAAACTGATGCGAAAAATTTAGTTTTTGCTTGTTTAAATCAAACACTTTGCTACCGTTTTGGTATTCAAATATGTGTTCCAAGTAGGCAAAACCACCCGCATCTGCTGTGTAACTGCCTATATCACATTGATAATAAACAGTCATCAATTTATAAAACGCAGAAACAGGCAAATTGGTTTGTTGAGCAAATTTTATAATCTGCTGTTTAGCATTTTCAATACCTACCAAGTTTTGCATATATAAGCCCAATACATCACTACCTACTAACACAATTATCAAATCTATTTCGTTTGTCTGAAAGGGCAAAGCATTACGAATATTGTTAATCATCTCAACTGTGTATTGATATTGATTATTCTTATTTCCTTCATTAAAGGCTTTCGGTTTTCCAATATCGTGCAGGGCTAACATCAAACGGAACAGATTTTTACTTATTGGCAATTCAGTTTTAGAAAAATATTTTTCAAACTCATTCATTACCAATAATGTATGCCTTTCTAAAATGTAATGCCTAACTTTTTGCTCATAAATGCCATTCAAACCTAAACTCGTTTTCAACTCGTCAAGTAGTTTTTGAGGCTCAAAAGGTACTTTCTGTAATATTTCTTGCATATTCGTGAGCCTTAGAAAAGTAACCTGTTTGAGTTTCTACTATAATATGTGCAACACTACTGCCTAACTTATTTTTTAGGCTTGTAACATAGTCATACATTGTTTGATTTGGGCATATTATTTTCTGTATGTCTTTTACAGTTACAGAAGGGTAAACTAAAATTTCGGAACACATTTTACGCACATTCTCTTTCTTAATTTCTGCATCTTCATTGTTCCAAGAACCGCTAAAAATCAATTCTAAATCAACATTGACAAGTTTATCTTTGCCTATGAAGAATTTTGTTGCATTGCTCCCTGCGTTACCATTTGAGAAAATTGCAAATTTACTGTCGGTGTGCTTGCTATCTAAAATATCGGCACTTATTAAGATAATGACTAACTCGTGCTGAATATTTTTTCTACGATAAAGCATTGGGTTCTTAGAGTTGAAGTAAAAAGAAACCAAGTCGTGTATTCCAACTTGAAAGTCATCAATTCGTAATACCCGTTTTTGTCGTCTTTCTTGGACTTCACTCATAGAAATATCTTCCTTGATAAGTCCTTTTTCGTAGGCTTTATTGTGGGATAAAAGTCCGTTAGTCAAAACACTTTCCAAATTCTTATGATGAACCATATGTTCAGCATAAGTCAAATTGAAATCTTTACCGTCTTTGTTTACTGTTATCATACAGTTTCTAAGTTTTAGGTTTAAACTTTGGCGTTTCTAAGTATCGCCTAACGGTTCGTCGGGTTTGCGAAGTTGCTAAAAAAATCGTTGCGAAGCAAAGAAATTTTTTTGGCAATTTCGCAAACCCGCAGTTGTGCGAAGTGCGAG
>JAYTNF010000256.1:0-1774 GCA_043748455.1 Cytophagales bacterium | reverse complement strand
TTACTTTTGCTATAAATATGTCGTTCCTAACGGAACTAAAAAAATATAATTAATTGATAATCAAGTAATTAGCAATATTGCAATTTAACTTTCTTAGCCGAACAGCATTGGACTAAAGTCTGCGATACATTCTACGCAACTTACATTACTTATATTCAAAACCTTATAAAATATACTGACTTAAATCTCTGTTTTTCAACAAGTTACTTAATCTTTCTTTTACCATATCACTTGTAACCACCAATTTAGAATTTGGAGGAATTGTGTCTGGCACATCAAACATAAATTCGTTTAACAAATGACTCATAACGGTATGTAAACGTCTTGCACCAATATTTTCTACTTCGGAATTAATTTGAAAAGCAATTTCTGCCAATTCATGCAATGCTTCGTCTTGAAAAGTAAGTTCCACACTTTCAGAAGCCATAAGTGCCTCATATTGTTTGGTTAAAGCATTTTTTGGTGCTTTAAGAATTTGGTAAAAATCTTCTTTTGTCAAGCTATTTAATTCGACACGAATTGGAAAACGACCTTGAAATTCGGGAATTAAATCTGATGGTTTTGAAATATGAAAAGCACCTGCGGCAATAAATAAAATATGGTCTGTGTGAATAATTCCATGTTTGGTACTTACGGCACTGCCTTCAACAATAGGCAACAAATCACGTTGCACACCTTCACGACTGACATCTGCACCGCCACCACTTTTATTAGAAGAGGCAATTTTATCTATTTCGTCAATGAAAATAATGCCCGCATCTTCTGCACGTTTGATAGCCAAAATTTTCACTTCGTCCATATCAATTAACTTAGCAGCTTCTTCTTCCAGCAATATTTTACGAGCTTCTGAAATTGGTAATTTGCGTTTTTTGCTACGTTTTGGCATCATGTTGCCAATCATTTCTTGAATATTCATCATCGAAACTTCATCTATTGCACCACCAACAACACCTAAATTTCCAGTATTTTGCTCAACTTCAATCTCAATTTTGCGGTCTTCCATTTCTCCGTTGCGAATTTTAAGGCGAAATTTCTCCCTTGTTTTTTCGTTCAATTCAGCATCGGGATTTGAGACATCTTGTATCGGCGGAATAATGGCATCAAGAATAATATCTTCAACTGTTTCCATAGCTTTTGCCTTTACTTCTTCGGTTTTTTTGGCTTTGAGCATACTTACCGACTGCTCCACCAAATCTCTAACCATACTTTCTACATCACGACCCACATAACCAACCTCTGTAAATTTTGATGCTTCAACCTTAATAAAAGGAGCATCAGCAATTTTAGCAAGCCTGCGAGCTATTTCGGTTTTTCCTACACCTGTGGAGCCAATCATGAGAATATTATTGGGTACTATTTCGTTGCGTATGTCTTGGTGTGCATTCATACGCCTCCAACGGTTGCGGAGTGCAATGGCAACATTACGTTTGGCATCATTCTGACCAATAATATACTTGTCTAACTCGGCTACAATTTGTTTGGGTGTGAGGTATTTTTTATCGTCTAACATGGTGTGTAAAATTGTATCTAAAATGGGGTTTAATTTTTTTTTCAAATATAAATACATTTTTTTTGTAAAAGCTATTGTATTTCTAAAATATTTGTTTACCTTTGCACATATTAAAAAATAGCAGCCATTTAATGTGATTGCTAAACATTGATAAAACCTGTTTTTGTAGCTCAATTGGATAGAGCATCTGACTACGGATCAGAAGGTTTGGGGTTCGAATCCCTACAAGAACACTACGTCCAATTTTTTTTAGTAAAAAGTGCC
>JAYTNF010000255.1:0-5242 GCA_043748455.1 Cytophagales bacterium | reverse complement strand
CAGTCCACACTTAGGCTATTACGTCATGTGTGGACTGAAGTCCACACTACAATTTTAACTCATTTGCGAACAAACTTGCAATATTTCTTCTGCCATTTCTCTGGTATTACTCAAATGTGGTACTTTGTTTTGCCCGCCTAACTTGCCTTTTGATTTCATATATTCTATAAAAGAATTGGGTGCTAAGGGCTTGATAATCAGAGGTCTTAAAACATTTCCTGTAATTAAGTCTTTGTAATAAGTATTAAGTTCACACATTTTTTTGTCTAAAATTTTAGCAAAGGTTTCTAAATTTTCAGGCATTTTTGAGAAAGCAATAAGCCATTCGTGATGCGGCAAACCTTCATTTGGAGCAACTTGTGGAGCAACAGTAAACTCTGCAATTTCTGTTTCTGGAAACTCATTTTGTATGTATTGAATGGCTTTTTCAACTTCTTCTGCAATAATATGCTCTCCAAAAGCTGAAATAAAATGCTTAATTCGCCCTGTTACCACAATTCTATATGGACTTTTGCTAACAAATTTTACAGTATCACCAATAGCATAACCCCACAAACCTGCATTAGTATTCAAAATAATTGCATAATTTACTCCAATTTCTACTTGTTCAATGCTTAATCTTGTTGGTTTTTCGTTAAAATATTCACTTGCAGGAATAAACTCATAAAACATTCCATTATCTAACAAAAGTAGCAAACCTTCGGCTTTTTGTGAATCTTGATAGGCAATAAAACCCTCTGAAGCTGGATAAGTTTCTATAGAATCTATTTCTCTGCCAATAGACTGAAATAATTTTGCTTTATAAGGTTGAAAATTTACGCCACCATAAACCAATAGCGAAAAATTAGGAAAAACATCTTTAATTTGCTTGCCTGTACGTGCCTGAATTTTATCAAAATACATTTGTACCCAAGGCGGAATTCCTGAAATTAAGGACATATCAGCACCCAAAGTTTCGTCAATAATGGCATCTAATTTGGTTTCCCAATCTTCTATGCAATTTGTGTCGTAACAAGGCAGTTGATTTGTCCGCAAATAAGCAGGTATGTGATGGTTTGCAATCCCCGACAGCCGTCCTGTATTGACACCATTTTTACGTTCTAAAACAGGGCTTCCTGACAAGAAAATGAGTTTTCTATCTACAAAATCAGCTTTTCCTGTTTCTGAAATATAAGATAATAAAGCATTTCTTGCACTATTGATATGATATGAAATAGAATCTTCTGAGATTGGAATATATTTTAAACCTGATGTAGTGCCAGATGTTTTTGCAAAATATAATGGTTTTCCTGTCCACAAAATATTTGCCCAACCGTCAATCACTAAATCCATGTAAGATTTCAAACCTTCATAATCGCGAATAGGAACTGCCTCTTTAAAATCATTATATGTCTTAATATCTGCAAAATTGTGGTCTGCTCCAAAAACAGTTCTTTGAGCTTGCTTAATCAATTTATTAAAAACAGCTTTTTGTGTTTCCAAAGGTCTTGAAGACCAATATTGTTGCTGTGCAATGACGTATGATGCAAAAACTTTACCAAGAGTAGATTTTATCATGTTGTTATAATTTGCGAAAAGTTGCGAAAACTATCATTGAATCAACAAATTCTTTGCAAATCACAATGATAAAGGCAAATATAGAAATCTTTGTCATTAGTAACAAAAATGTGTATTCCTTAATAGGTTTTCTGCACCAAAACCATTATTAACCACATAAGTAATAAAATAAATGTATCACAGACTTTAGTCTGTAAAATATTGATAATCAAAACCTTAGAGACTAAATTCTGTGATACAAACTATACTTTGAAATTGTCTTATTACTTAGTAACATAACAGACATAGAAAATTATTTTTTATGTGTTTTTTGAGTAAAAATCATCAAAAAATCTCAATTCCATTGCGGGTTCATTCCATATGGTCTGTGTCATCAGTGTTCCACAATTTAGCAATAAAGTATATTTTATACATAAAAATTATTTGTTAATTTTGGTGCGGAAAACCTAATTTCTTAATGCAGTGCGTAGAAAAAGCTACGCACCACAAAATTCTGGCTGCACTTTAACTGCTTTTATGAGCTACAAGCCACACACTCATCAGGATTATCCAATGAACAAGCCATGTCTTGCAATTTCTGTTCGTAAGTAGTATATTCTGATTTTTTATTGGTATCATGTTCAGAAAGTACAATTTCTTGTAATTCCTCCACAGAATTTTGATTATAAACCGATAATGTTGCTTTTTCTTGATTTGTGTTTTTCTCTGTTACTTTGTTTTCTTTACTTTTAATTTCGTGATTTGCACTGCCATTTTGCGATACTTTTGAGGTTTCAGTAACTTGTTTTTTTGTAACTTCCTCCGAAATTGCTAATACTGTTGGTTGTTGTAATTGTGATTTATCAACCGTAAATTTAATGGCATCGGTTGCTGCTTTTGTCCGCAAATAATACAAACCTGTTTTCAAACCTTTACGCCATGCATAAAAGTGCATTGAGGTTAATTTACCAAAATTTGCATCTTGCAAATGGATATTCAAACTTTGACTTTGACAAATATATGCACCTCTATCAGCCGCCATATCTATAATAACACGTTGGCTAATTTCCCAAACAGTTTTATATAAATCTTTAATATCTTGAGGAATTACATGAATATTTTGCACCGAGCCATTAGACTGAATGAGTTGATTTTTCAAATTATCATTCCACAAGCCCAAACGTACCAAATCTTTCATTAAATGACGATTTACGACCACAAACTCACCAGAAAGCACACGGCGGGTGTAAATATTGGACGTATAAGGCTCAAAACATTCATTATTACCCAAAATTTGCGAGGTTGAAGCTGTTGGCATTGGTGCAACCATGAGTGAATTTCTTACGCCATGTTGCATCACTTCTTTCTTTAAACCTTCCCAATTCCAACGGTCAGATGGTTTCACATTCCACATATCAAATTGGAAAATACCTTTCGAAATTGGTGAACCTGCGTAAGTTTGGTATGCTCCATCTACTTTTGCTAATTCCATTGAAGCTGTTGCAGCCGCAAAATAAATAGTTTCAAAAATATCTTTATTCAGTTGTTTTGCCTCTGCGGATTCAAAAGGCATACGCAATAAAATAAAAGCATCTGCCAAACCTTGCACACCTAAACCAATTGGTCGGTGTCTTTTATTTGAGTTTTCTGCCTCAATAACAGGATAATAATTGACATCAATAACTTTATTCAAGTTTTTGGTCGCAACTTTTGTAACTTCATAAAGTTTTTGAAAATCAAATTCTCCATCATGCACAAATTTTGGCAAGGCAATAGATGCCAAATTACAAACTGCAACTTCGTCTTTTGAAGTATATTCAATAATCTCGGTACATAAATTTGATGATTTAATTGTACCTAAATTTTTCTGATTTGATTTGCTATTTGCATGGTCTTTAAACAACATATAAGGAGTGCCTGTTTCTATTTGGGCTTCCAAAATCTCAAACCAAAGTTCTTGTGCCTTAATAGTTTTGCGTTGTCTGCCTTCTGCCTCATATTTGTGGTATAATTGCTCAAATTCCTCACCATAAACTTCATGCAAACCAGGGGCTTCGTTTGGACAAAATAACGACCAAGTTCCGTTTTCTTCTACCCTTTTCATAAATAAGTCGGGAATCCACATCGCATAAAATAAATCTCTTGCACGCAATTCCTCTTTACCATGATTTTTGCGAAGTTGCAAGAAATCAAAAATATCTGCGTGCCAAGGCTCAATATATATTGCAAAAGCCCCTTTTCTTTTTCCACCACCTTGGTCAATATAACGTGCAGTGTCATTAAAAACACGCAACATAGGTACAATTCCGTTTGAAGTTCCGTTTGTGCCTTTAATATACGAGCCTGTTGCACGAATATTATGAACTGCTAATCCAATGCCACCTGCGGACTGCGAAATTTTTGCACACTGTTTCAAAGTATCATAAATTCCATCAACACTATCATCTTGCATGGTTAGCAAAAAACAGCTACTTAACTGTGCTTTTGGCGTTGCAGCATTAAATAATGTTGGTGTTGCGTGTGTAAACCACTTTTCAGACAACAAATTATAGGTTTCTATGACCGAATCAATGTCTGTACCATGAATACCAACTGCAACTCGCATTAATAAATGTTGTGGTCTTTCTACAATTTTATTATGAAGTTTCAGCAAATATGACTTTTCTAAGGTTTTGAAACCAAAATAATCATAGCCAAAATCTCGGTCATAAATAATACTAGAATCCAACAAAGCTGCATTTTTTCGTATTACCTCATAAGCATCTTTTGCCAATAAACTTGCATTTTCGCCTGTTTTTGGGTCTTTATACTCGTAAAGCAATTTCATGGTGTTTGAAAAAGATTTACTTGTTTGCTTATGTAAGTTTGAAACCGCAATTCGGGCAGCTAAAATTGCATAATCTGGGTGTCTTGTCGTCATAGAGGCTGCTATTTCTGCCGCCAAATTGTCCAATTCAACAGTTGTAATGCCATCATAAATACCTGAAACCACTTTTTGGCAGATTTCAAAAGAATCTACAAAGTTCATATCCAAGCCATAACATAATTTTTCTATGCGGGCTGATATTTTTTCTAATTTGACAGTTTCTTTTCTACCGTCTCGTTTAATTACTATCATAATAATAAGGTAATGATAACTGAATAAAATTGATAGCTAAACTACTGATTATCAATATATTGTGTGTTATTGGAGGTTCTATTTTGTGAATATATTTCGTTTATACAGTAATATCTGTGTTTTATAAATGCAAAGTTAAACTTAAAAGTTTCTTATTTATCAATATTACTAAACTTGTTTTTCTTGATAAATACTCCAATAAAAATACTAAAAATAAACATAAAATAGCTTTAATACATTTATAATCAATGACTTATAAAAAGTATAGCATTTTTTTTTGTAAAAACAGAATAAGTCTAATATCCTGATAATCAAGGCTTTAAATTTTAATTTATTTTTATAATTTTGTAAATAATATGCTATCTTTGTAAAAATTACCAAAATGATGCAAAAACAAAAATTAATTCGTTTTGATTGGGCAATGAAACGAATTTTACGCAACAAATCTAATTTTGATATTCTCGAAGGTTTTTTGAGTGAATTGCTGCGTGAAGACGTTAAAATTCAGCATATTCTTGAAAGTGAGGGCAACAAAGCCACAGCTGCTGATAAATACAATCGGGTGGATATGTTGGTTGAAAATAGCAA
>JAYTNF010000254.1:0-4747 GCA_043748455.1 Cytophagales bacterium | reverse complement strand
GCCAAGTTATAGAGAAAAATACAAAGAGTTTTTGAAAATAGATTTCCCAAAAGTGCCTTATCCAAAAGATGTAGCTACTTTTTGGAATTTGGTAAAATTAGGCGGACAAATTAGACAAATTCATTTATTAGAAAGCCCAATTTTAGAAAATTCTATCGTTACTTATCCTATAAATGGCACAAATCAAGTAGAGAAAGTAAAATATTTTGAAGGAAAAGTCTATATCAACGACACGCAACATTTTACAAATGTTTCTGAAATTGCGTGGAATTTCTACATTGGTGGTTATCAACCTGCCCAAAAATGGCTTAAAGACCGTAAAGAACATAGCCTTGAATTTGATGATATTTTGCACTATCAAAAAATTATTATGGCTTTAACTGAAACGGATAGACTGATGAAGGAAATTGATGGAATTGAAATTGAATAAAATAAACTAACAAGAATTTTTAATTTTACTAATCATAGAGGCAAAAACCGCATCTGTGATACTTTAATTCCCTGTCCTTTCCATTCCCTGTCCTTTTTTATTACTTTGTAATAAAAAAAATCAATGCTTAAACGAGCCTTAGCCTTAGAGATTATTCGCAGTTCCAACCCAAATAATACTTTTCATCTCGTATTCCACACCGAAGCAGGTGCAAGACACGAATTAGAAAGTGCTTGTTTGGCTTCCAATGTGCATAAAACGCCAAGACATATCAAAAACCAAGATAAAAAGTTTAAACAAAGTCTTACAAAACCAAATTTAGACGAAACTCTATCTAACCGTTACGACACTTTTAATATTTTCAATACCCTAACAAAAGAAATTCGCAAGGTAAACATAGAATTAATTACCCAAATTAATGAAACAAACATCATTTTATAAGTTTTTAGTGTTGAGTTAAAAAACTGGTAGTGGTAAAAAATGTATGATAGTTTTTTAACAATAATTGTAATTTTTACAATAAATACATATTTTCATAGCAGCCTCATGATTCTCTAATTTTTTAGAAAAACCGCAAATTTTTTGCACTGTTCTTCTGTCTCTTGTCAGAGTGCCAAACCACTTATATAGTTATTGTTTCCCTTGATAGCTTTTGTGTACTTTTTGCCAATTTTATGCTTCTTTTTAGGCGGAATGCCGCCCAGTAATATTTTCGCAAAACTTTCCAATTATCGGTACAAAATTCATCTACAATGATGTTATTTTCGGCTAATTTTGTATATAAAGCCTTGATTGTTTTTTCACTTCTATCACCAAAAACATAAGCAACAAGCTATTGACTATCAGAATAATAAGCATATAAAAGCTACTTTTTATTCTTTTTAGTACCAACATAAGTCTGGGACGCCTAGTCCAAAATTCATCAATTTGTAAACTTTTGTAATGTTGTTTTTGTGGTTGTATTTCTAAATTTTCTGCATAATCTACTAAGGTATTTAAAATGTAAGGTTTACTTACATTAAATATTTTTTCTATATCTGTAATTCCACAATTTCTGCATAATGCTTTTTCTACGTAATTTTTAACAACAGGGTCAGCACTTTGATTTTTATACTCAGTTTGAAATTACTTGCCACAAATACGGCACAAATAATTTTGCTTATTATTAGCTTTTTTACCGTTTTTATTTATATTTTTACTTTGGCAGTGAGGACACTGTATCATTTTGTAAAATTTTAGAAGGTTTTACAAAAATAATTAACTCATTGTCAATTACTTAGATTATCATACATTTTTACCACTACCAAAATACGCTATATATTTTCCACATAGGTTATGATTTTTTAACAAATTCTGATTTCAAAGCCATAGAACCAAATCCATCAATTTTACAGTCAATATTGTGATTTCCATCAGTTAGGCGAATATTTTTCACCTTTGTTCCTGCTTTAATAGGTTTTGGGTATCCCTTTACAGGAAGGTCTTTGATAACGATTACAGTGTCTCCATTACTTAACTCATTGCCGTTTGAATCAATCACTTTGATATCATCATTTTCCTGTTTTTCATCAGGCTTCCACTCATTGCCACACTCTGGGCAAGCGTATAATTCAATACCTAATGCGTAACCATAAGGGGAATTACATTTTGGACAAGGTTTTATTTCTTCTGACATATTTATTTATTTTGATTACCGTCAATATATGTATCTGCTAATAATGTAAGTTGTGTAGTGGTTATACTGCACCTGATATTAATAATCAATTCATTAGTTGAATTGAAATAAAACAAATCTAATTGAATTTTGTCAGCTGTTTTACATTTAATCTTCTGGGTAGGGAATAAATACAAAATTTGTAAAATCATAATCTACCACAAACAAACAACAAAATTCATCTGAATCCTTGTAAGTTTGTTTGAAAAAATCAACATTTTCAATGGCTACTAAACCTCTTTCTACAAATTCGTTGAGAAAAGATGCGTAATAATTCCATTTTAAAGCCATGTCTTGTTGTCCAATTAATAGCTGTCCAATAGGCAAATTTACTTTTGAAATGGCAAAAATAGGGAAATCAGAAATATGATTTACCTTAATTTGATAAGCTGCTTCTTTTAAAGTATCTGCAACAATAACAAAATCTTCTGTAATATTGCCTAAATATTTTCCACTAATTTCGGTACTATTTTCCATAATTGAATGATTACAAAGCTGTTAAAACTCTTTTTACATGTATTAGAGTTTATTAAGATTTGTACCAGAGACTTTAGTCTGTGGTTTTAATATCTTGATAATCAAGTAATTAGCCCACAGACTAAAGTCTGTGATACAAAACCTTAATAATGTCTATTATTTTTCGTGATTTTTAGCTATTTGTGCATTTTTCTCCTCAAACTCTACTTCCAAATCTTTGATATACATGAATTCCTGCCACGCTTTTTTATCAAAATTAAAACGTAAATAATTGATAGTCAAACCTCTCTGAATAGCCAATGTTTCATATTTTGTATGAATATCATAATGCTCTGCAAGTAATGGCGAATTGTATAAATCTTTTGTAAAAGTTAGATTTTTAACAATAGGATTCATTAATTCACTTTGCAATAACTCAACAGAATAATCAAATAAAATTTCGCTATCTGTTTTTAAATGAATTAAAGCATTTGGTTTAATGATATTCCGATACTCATTCAAAAAACGTGGACTTGTTAGCCTTCTGCGTGCATCTCTTGGTTTTGGGCGAGGGTCTGGGTGAATTATCCAAATCTCATCAACTTCATTTTCTGCAAAAAAGTCATGTAAGTTTTGTATGTGAGTTCTCAAAAAAGCAACATTTGTTAAGCCTTTTTCTATGGCTATTTGACTGCCTTTCCATAATCTATCTCCCTTAATATCAATGCCAATAAAATTTTTATTAGGATATACAGCAGCAAGTCCTGTGGTATATTCACCACGTCCACAAGCCAACTCTATAACAATAGGGTTGCGATTTTTAAAATAAAGTTCATGCCAATTACCTTTTATAGTATCAAAAAGGGGTTTTGGTGGTTCTAATACGTTGTCAGTTTCTTGATTCTGACCGAAACGGAACATTTTGCTACGTGCCACTTGCGAAATGGTTTAACGATAATTATTAAACTGTAATTTTTGCAAAGGTAGGAAAATTTAGCAAAAAAATAGCATATATTTCTTTGATATTTATTAAGTTTGTGGAATTACATTTTATTACTAATTTTTTTATGAATATAGAAGTACACAAAATTACAAACCCAGAGCAGCAACAGGAAGCATATAAAATTCGGGTTGTTGTTTTTGTTGATGAACAGAAAGTTCCAGCTGACGAAGAACTCGATGAATTTGAGGAAACTTCTACCCATTTTTTGGCATTTGCAAATAAAGAACATGCAGGCACTTGTCGTTATCGATGTACCAATAAAGGAGTTAAACTCGAAAGATTTGCAGTGCTAAAACAGTACAGAGGTTATGGAATTGGTGCTGCATTAGTGAAGGCAACATTAAAAGATATTTTACATGATTCACCGCAACACGTTGAAAACCAGCATAAAACACTTTACTTACACGCACAAGTTGCCGCTATTCCATTTTATGCAACATTAGGTTTTGTGGCAGAAGGGGAGATTTTTGATGAATGTAATATTTTACATAGAATTATGAAGTATAAACATGACTAATATATTTACAATACTCAGCTCATTTTTGGGCAAACGTCTGCAAAGTTTTGGCTATGCTTTCCGAGGTATTGCTATTTTTTTTCAGACCCAAACCAATGCAAAAATACAAGTTTCAATAGCTGCATTTATCATCTTATTAGGGTTTTTATTGCAAATAGTATGGTATGAATGGGCTTTGCTTATTTTTGCTATTGGTTTGGTATTATCTGCCGAAGCTATGAACACAGCTATTGAATTTCTTACAGATTTAGTTTCACCAACTTATAACGAAAAAGCTGCTAAGGTAAAAGATGTTGCTGCGGGTGCAGTATTATTGACTGCAATAACAGCTATTTTAATTGCAATGTTAATATTTATTCCCAAATTTATACGAATTTGGTAATTTGATGAAGTTTGAAAATAATAGTATAAAATTACCAAAATGATATACAAACAAAAATTAATTCGTTTTGATTGGGCAATGAAACGAATTTTACGCAACAAATCTAATTTTGATATTCTCGAAGGTTTTTTGAGTGAATTGCTGCATGAAGACGTTAAAATTCAGCATATTCTTGAAAGTGAGGGCAACAAAGCCACAGCTGCTGATAAATACAATCGGGTGGATATGTTGGTTGAAAATAGCAA
>JAYTNF010000253.1:0-3079 GCA_043748455.1 Cytophagales bacterium | reverse complement strand
GGTTTACCTTGTTCCATTTTCTACAATACGAATTTCTTCGGCTGTCAAATCGTAAAGTTTGTAAATTAAGTTGTCTATTTCGGTTTCTAAAATTTTGGTGTGCCGTTAGACTTCCCAAAACTTTAATTGCAAAATTGTTTTATAGGTCGTCTATGAGTTGTTGGAGGGTTTTGCCTTCACTATTTGTAAAGATAAAAAAATGCTTGAATTAAAATGAAATAGCAATTTATATTTTGTATATTTGTGTAAAATGAAAACACAAAATGGAAAAGGCAATAAAAATTCCTTCATCATATAGATATTACAAATTAGCTGATTTGAAAAATGTCTGTGGTATCAATCACGCAGATAGTTTAAATATGTTATCTCCTGTAAGTTCGGTTACGCCCTCAGATTTATTATTGGCTACTCTTAATCGTAATATGCGGCTACCAATGCTAAACGAAAAAGCAAAATCAGAATTTATTGTAGCTCCTATTTTATCAGAAGTATGGGACATTAATCAAAATTTCAAACCTCTTTCGGGGCTTACTTTCAATATAGAACCCTCGAAAGGTTTAAAAGGTGTAGCAGATTTTTTAATATCAAGTAACCCCAACGCACAAGAATTGGAAAGTCCAATAATGTGTGTTTTTGAAGCAAAAAATGATGCCATTGAGGATTGGTATGGGCAATGTGGGGCAGAAATGTATGCAGCAAGAATTTTTAATGAAAGGGCAGGTAACAATATTAAAACAATTTATGGTGCTGTAACAAATGGTATTGCTTGGCAGTTTTTGAAATTGGAAGGACAAACTTTATTCATAGACAGTCAAAGATATGGAACAGCAAACTTACCACAACTTTTAGGGGCTATCCAAAAAGTGTATAATTTTTATAAGTGAGAATAAAGCCCATCACAATAAAGTTATCAGTTGCCCGATAAGCAGGTAATTTTTGGGGTTAAAAGTGTTACTAATAGAGTGGTTTTGGTGGTTATTTTTGTGGGGTAAAGGTAGGAAAAATAAGGGTTGCAAAGCCAATTTTTAGCCGTTAAATATAAAAAAAGTAAGTTGTGTAGTGCTTGTATATAGACTTTAATGCGGCATTGCACAACTCACATTAGAGAAATTTGGCTATAAAAAAGTTAGTTTTACTAACAAAAACATGCTTGGCTTAGGCTATGCACTACTGTTACATAACTTATATCAAAACTTAGCATATAATTTATAATAATATTATAAATTTTTACTTGCCAAATATTGCCAAACAACAATTCCCACACACACAGAAATATTTAATGAATGTTTTGTGCCACTTTGTGGAATTTCTATTGCCGCATCACATACACTAATTGCCTCATCACTAACTCCAAAAACCTCATTTCCAAACACTAAAGCATATTTTTTATCTGTTTTAAAATCAAAATCTTGCAAAGCAATGCTATTTGTGGTTTGTTCAATGGCAATAATTTCATAATCTGATTTTTTGAGAATTGCCATGCAATCTGCTATCTGCTCTGAATATGTCCATGAAACTGAATTAGTTGCACCCAAAGCCGTTTTTTCAATTTCTCTATGTGGTGGTTGTGCTGTAATTCCACACAAATAAATATGCCCAACGCCAAAAGAGTCGGCAGTTCTAAAAGCCGAGCCAACATTGTGCATACTACGAATATTATCCAAAACTAAGACTAAATTCTGATGAGTTTGCTCTTTATATTCCTCAACCGTAACCCGATTAAGTTCTTCCATACTTAGTTTTCGCATGAGATTTGAATGATTTTTTGGTGGCAATCACAGCTTAGGCAGCCCCCATAAGTGTATGATATATTTTTATTTTTTGTAATTTTTTATGGCAATTTTATTTGCCGCCAATTCTCTATTTGAATACAAAGTGTTATAAGTATCTACATCTTGTTGTAAATCAGCATCTTTTGTCAAATATCTAAACATGACCTCTACAAATTCCTCAACTTCTTCTTTGATGCTATAAAAAGTCCATTGGTCAATTTTACGAAAACTAACTAAACCTGAATTTTTGAGATAAATCAAATGGCGTGAAACTTTGGTCTGCGTACATTCTGTGATGAGTTCTATATCTGAAATACACATTTCCTTTTTCTTAAAAATGAGGTGCAAAATGCGAATACGGGTTTCATCGCCAAATGCTTTAAAAATTTGTGTACCAACAGATAAGTTAAAATTTTTGAGTTTCATGAATAGGTTGTTGTAGATTATAAATATTACGCAAAATTACAAAAAAACTTGCATATTTAGCATAATTTAGACAATATTTGTGTAACTATGTGGATAAGTATGAAATAGAAATTATGAAATATGAATTATTTTAGAAGCTGTTTGAATTAATTTTTAAGTCCGCAGGACTGACATATTTATAGAAATTCATAAAACAATTAAAGTAAAAACTCCTCAGGAGTGAAATATGCTACCCTATGGGGTTCTTTTATTCTAAAAATTTCTATTTTCTACAAAAATAAACTCGCAATGGAATTGTCCTGCGGAGTTAATTCAAAAAGCTTCTTAGTTTATGCAAAACTAAGGATTAAAAACTAAAAGCTAAAAAAACAAACAATGAATCAAAGTCATATCATCAGTTCTCTCAAAAAATCTGTTCTTTTTCAGGCATTACCTACACATGTATTAGAAGATATTGCCAGCAAAGTTAAATTTCGTCAATTTTTTAAAGAAGAAACAGTCGTTTGGCAGAGTAAGCCCAGCGACAGTTTGTACTTAATTGTAAACGGAATTGTGGCGGTGCAACGAATTATGGCAAATGGAAATGAACATACCTTAGCTTATTTAATGGCAGGAAATACATTTGGAGAAGTTGGAATTTTAGAAAATCAGCCTCGTTCTGCAAATATTGTTGCCATGAGTGAAGTAGATACTTTGGTGATTCGAAGGGCAGATTTCTTGGAAATGTTGCATGAGTATCCGCCATTAACAGTAGAATTGGCTAAAATGTTGGCTCGTTATCTTACAGAATCAAATCGCAGGGCTGCGAGAGGCAATAAAAATGCCAAACTTATCTTGCTATTTAACATGGCAAAAGGTGCAAGTGCTACAAGTACAGGCTG
>JAYTNF010000252.1:0-11709 GCA_043748455.1 Cytophagales bacterium | reverse complement strand
TGAAAAAATATATGATAACGCAAATATATGATATATTAATTATTGTAAGTTGCGTTGAATGTACCACACCCTTTAGGGTGCAAGGTTTTTGATAAATTTGCAGGGCAAATTTATCAAAAAACTTTAAAATGGAATTAATTTAACGATTTAATTGCTATTTTACAATGACCTTGCAGTTGAAGGCAACCCCCGCCAAGGGTGCGGTACAATTCACTACGCAACTTACATTAAGTAAACAAATTAGAAAAGTAATCATATTACTTTTGTGTGCTTTTATTTTATCTTTACAAAAGTATAAACTTAAAACACAATATTCATCATACAACTCGGTTTTACTCAAAAGAAATCTCTATAAATTTATACACAACCATAGTTTCAAATATTAATATTAGGTACAATGTCAAAAAACTTTTTAGGATTATTAATAGGCTTCATTATTATCAACAGTATTGTGTTTTTAGTTAGCCATCTGATACAAACAGAACGTGAAATTGCAGCAATGTTTGTGGCTTGTTTTGGCAGCTTTTTTTCATTTGGCTGTTCACAATTCCTACCAATTCCACTTCTGAAACGTATTTTTGGATTAGGTTTAGTTATAGGATTTGTAGGTAGTTTTGTAGCAGGTTTATTTCATAATAACTATGTTGTTGCACAATTTAAAAATACAATCACATCTGTTCCAACATTTTCGGCAACCCAAAAACCTACTCAAACTATTTTTAAAATACCTTATTTTAAACTGAAAGATTATAAAATCCTAAGTAATTACCAAATTAAATATACAAAAAGAAATCGCAATGACACACGTAATTACTATGTTATGCCGGTCATTGCGTCAACTCATGAAACAAATAATGACCCAGATAATGGCATAAATTTAGTGAAAAATGATAGTATTTTCTGGTGGATTGGTTTTGAATATCACGAGAGTTTGGGAGGCGAAACATATAAAGATTACATGAATTACGCCTTTTCTGATAAAGCATTAGCAAATATAGTATCGCAAAGTTATGACAGCCTAAATTTTGCAGCAGCTATTCAAAAAGCTACTTCTCAACACAATTTGAGGGTATCAAACTCCTCTGTTATATTGGAAATGACTGATATGCAAATGCATGAGAATTTGAATAAACAGCAATTTAGATATACCTGGTTAATAATTAATCTAATTTGGCTATTTTTAAGTATTTTTATTATAATTAAATTGAATTTATAAAAAAATATGTAACTTTAATACACCATAAATCTTAGCTTCTAATTCTACAAATAGTTACAGAAACCTTTTAACCTTAAAAATATTGTGATTGAGTAAATTAAATTATTTGCTAATCCAAGTATTTTACAACAAATTCCTTCAATTTTAAGACAAATTCTTTTGTTAGTGGTAAATTTTCATTCATATACGCTGCCATATTTGCATTTCGTTCTATGGGTGCATCTTTCAAAACGTGATTCATACCTTCAATAATTACAAGTTCAGCTTTGGAATTTGCTTTGGCTAAGTTATCTGCCTCCTCTGTTTTTACTTGAATATCTGTTGTGCCTTGTATAATTAAAATAGGTATTTTGAGTTTTGCAATTTCATATATGGGCGAATATTTAAACCAACTTATCAAATAAGGTTGCACACTTGGGCGAAATAATAAAAATAAAACAGGCGAAGCCACAGTAATTGTTTTGCCTTGTTTCAGCGTATCTAAGGAATTTTTCACCATTTCAATCATCTCAATAGGAATACTTGGCTGTGCTTTTATCTGTTCCAAAATAATAGCATCAGCAGATTTTGCAATTCCCGAAATAGATATAAATGCCTGAATATCAGTTTGTTGTGCTGCCACAATTCCAATTAAAGACCCTTCACTATGTCCAATAATTGCAGTTTTCTTAAATCTTTTATCTTGTTTTAGTTTTTGCAACCATGCCACAGCATCAGCTATTGACATCTCAAAATTTATTTCACTTTCACTTTTCAGTGCATCTTTACTCTGTCCAATTCCTCGCTTGTCATACCGCAGTGTGGCAATTCCATTTGTTGCTAATTCCTCTGCAATAAGTTTAAGACTATTCGGTTTCACGCCTTGTGCCATTGTATTTCCGTTTCTATCTGTTGCACCAGAACCAGCAATTAGCAAAGCAACTGCACAATTTTTACAATCCTTTGGCAATAACAACGTGCCATAAAGTTTGCCTGTTTGCGTTTCTAAAATTAATTCTTCGCCCATATTTTGCGAAAAACACACATAAATATTGCAGATAAAAGCCAAACATAGAAAAACGATAAAATGATAATTTTTAAACATGGTTTTGGATATTTTGGTGTGATTTATTGTAATTTATTGCAGCATAGACTTTAGTCCAATGCTATTAAGCTAAGAAAGTTAAATTACTATATTTATAATTAATTGATAATCAAGTAATTAATTGTTTTTTAAGTCCGTTAGGACTTTAACCTTGGTAGAAAAATTGCTGTACACTATCCTCTTAACTCCGTAGGAGTTAAACTTAACATCAAAGGTTAAACTCCTACGGAGTTACGACCCGATTTTAACCCATTTTTCTACCAAGGTTGAAGTCCTAACGGACTTATTGTACTTTCTTAGCTTAATAGCATTGGACTAAAGTCTGTGCTTTGATTGTTTCAAATATACTGTAAAGTATTTTTATTATTTTAAAAATATTACTAACTTGCGACCTAATTTTAAACTTTAAAATATTTAACAATGAAAAAAACCGTATTTTCGTTATTATTTCTACTTTCATGTGTAACAGGTTTTGCACAAACAGAATCAGGCTCTTGGCTTTTGGGTGGTACTGCATCATTAGGAAGTCTTTCATCAGGTGGTAGTAGTATAAGCCAAACAAATTTGAGTCTTTTACCAACTGTAGGTTATTTTGTGATAGACAATCTTGCCATTGGTGCTTCACTCCCTATTACATATAGCTCTTTTGGTAGCTCCTCATCTACCTCAGTTGGAATAGGACCTTTGGGTCGTTATTTTTTCTTGCCTGGCAAAGTAAAACCTTTCTTGCAAGCACAAGGCGGCTATGTGTCTACAAGTATATCAAATACTGGTCAAAGTTATAGTATCTCTGGTACAACTTTTGGTGCTGGTGGTGGTTTAGCAATTTTTTTGACAAAATCGGCTGCTTTAGACCTTAGTTTAAATTACTCATCAACAAGTCTTACTGCTTCTGGAAGTTCTGTGAGTAGTACTGCAAGTAACTTTGGTTTACAAGTGGGTTTTTTAGTATATCTTAGCAAAGGCAACAAAGACTAATTATCTCTTAGAACTAACATTTCTTTAAGAAATGTTAGTTCTATTGTATTTGCTGCTAATGACTACTTTATTTCTCCTCTTCCTCACCTAAAATTTCATAATGATAATCGTCATTGAGTGCCAAACGACTACAAAGTTTTTCTAAATTTTCTAAGAATTTATCAGGCTCATCTGAATAAATATAAAAGTCATGAACCCAGCAAACTTGTTCGGCTGCATCTTCCTCCTCCTCATAATCATAGCCATCTTCGTTAGCAAATTTATCACACAAGGCTTCTAATTTCTCAAAAAACTCCGCAGGTTTTTTCGTAACAATGTGAAATTCAAACAGTTCCAATAAACTTTCGTCAATTTCCCCATTTGTTTCATCTTCTGTTTCCTCCTCTGTAATTTCGTTTTCTTGGTTTTCTTCTCCTGCAATTTCGTCATCTGCTATTTCTTCACCCACAATTTCATATTGAAAATCATAGTCATCATCAACCGCATATTTTGAAGAAATCACATTCAATTCATCTAAAAAACCTTCTGCATCTTCTGTTACCACATAAAAATCATCAACATACAAATAACCCTCATCATCTTCTGAATATTCAAAATTCCAATCATCACCAATAGCATATTTTGTTGCTAATGCTTCCACTTTTGCTAAAAAAGCCTCCGTTTTGGTGCTAACAATATAGAAATCATAAATAACCAACGTGCCATCTTCATAAAAGTAGGACTCCTCATCATCAGAAACCACGCCTTGACTAAAATCTAAATCAGTTATATTTTTAATTATCCAATTATCACCATCATTAAAATCTTCATTCAACAAATAATCGTAAGGCATGTAGCAATAACCTTTGTCTCCCCAATCTTCGCCCCAAGAATTTCTGACAATAAAAACCTTATCAGCCTCAATATAACCCACACATAACATGGCATGTCCACCTAAATGTTCTTCATTATCAGTATCAGGAGTAGGAACTTTGCCATTACGTTTGGTTTGTTGCATGGACTCAAAAATCTCGATACCAAAAGCAATAGGATAACCTTCTGCCAAACAACTTTTCCATGCATTAAGGTCATTTTCAATCCGTTCTGTGTCTTCAATTAAGAAATTACGAGCCTCGTTATATGCAATTTCAGATGGTTTTTGCTTAAATTTATTTTCATTATACGCCCAAGTTCCTTCGCTGCAAGCTCCATGCTCTTGCAAAACCTCAATACAAGTTCTAATTGTCGAGCCTGCATCTTCAGACAAAGTACCATCTTTTTCTCTGGCGTTATAATAGATAAATAATCGGCTAACATCTCCTGCATCATCTCCTAAATGCCTTTTTGCCAAATATTCATAAGCACCTGCCATCGAATTTGCGGTACAACTTCCAATTTCGCCTTGCTGCTCGACAGGAGTCATAAAAGGTCGCAAATCTACTTTTGCAGGAAACTTTTTGTGGCTGTGGTCATCTCCTTTGCGAATTTTGTCGTCTGACCGCAAAACAGATTTCAGATAGCCACCAATTTTAAATTTTTTATCATTTTTATCAAAAAATGATACTTTGTTAGGATTATGAAAATTTGCCATAAAGTAGTGATGTTATTTGTATTTTAGGTATTTGAGATACCCTGCAAGTTAGTTCATTAATCTATAATTTCCCAAGTATGGTCAGCTAAAAGTTTTGCAGACGAAATATGTTGTGCAAATTTTTTAGCCCGTCCCCATTCGTGAGGTGCAATTAGCGACAATGTGTCTGTGCCATCATGTTTTTCGTATAAGTGGTAAACTCTACCAATAATGGGTTCAAAACGCATTTCAGCAACGTAAATTCGGTTAGAAACCAAAATTCTACGATTAATATCTTGTGCTTGCTTTGCCAAGGTTTGCATTTGGTCGTATAGTTGCTGCATTTGTGAAGTGGTCTGCTCCTGCATAGCTTGAATGGCACGACCTTTAATCTTGCCTTCGTCTTCGGGTTTAATTACTGCACCACCAACAGTATGTGAGTATGGAAGTAATGCAGGATTTTCTGCAATTTTTTCCCTCATTTTCTCTAAGTCTATTTGCGAAACATCTATCGCAATAGGCGTATAATCATCAGAATTATTTATATTTTTCATAATATAAAAACAAAAAAAAATGTATATAGTTTGATATTTCTTTTATATTTTATTTATTTTTTCATTAAAAAGCATGAATTTGCTTGTTTTGATTACAAAAAAGCTAATAATGTAATTAAATCATTGATTATCAATACATTACAAAATTTTATTTATACTATACTATTATAAGTCATTGATAATCAATGACTTAGTAATAGTATAGTATAAATATATTTATTTTTGGGAAACAATAAAGTATAAAATTAGTCTTTTGCTTGTACTTAAACAAGTAAATTTTATAATATTATGAACAAATTATTAGCAGCCTTAGCAAATGAAAAAAAATTTAGAGGCTTTAATTATCCGTTTTACTGCGGATACGATAGTGAAAACTCCCGAAATGATATTTATTCGTGCTTTTATCTATGTAAATGATAAGCATTGCACCAGCAAATATGCCACAAATATAAAATGTTTGCGTGTAGATTGGCAGCCCGAAACTGAAACTATTTTAAGCAGCGAAAAAGACACGCAAAATTTGCAGCTCATTAAGCAACAAATAGAAAAAAAGTACCTTGAATTAGTAGCCAAAAATCCAAACACAACCGCAAATGATTTATATTTATGCTTGGTAGGTCGTGAAAGTTTTGGAGATAAACACAAAAAAATACAAGCAAACAAAAATATTCCACCACACAAAATAACCTTAGTATCAGAAGTTTTGGAAATTTACCGCAATTCTAAATTAGAAATACAAGCCACACACTGTAAAAAAAATTATACAAATTTGTGTAATTTTTGGCTTAACTATTTGAATACCAATAAATTAACTAAGTTAAAAGTAGAAAATCTTAATAGTGATTTTCTAAGTATTTTTTATAATGAAAATGAAAAAAAATACAAACACAATACTTTACTAATGCGTATAAGTTTTTTTAGAGCATCATTTAATTATGCTACTGATAAAAAAAAGGTGTCTTACATACATTTGGAAAAGCTAAATAAAGGTGGTGCAGAAGCAACCCGCACCGAAGAGTATTTAAGTTTGGAACAGTACGAAAAGCTAAAAAATGGAATTTTTGTAGCAAACGACACAACAACAAAAGTGCAAGCCCAAAAATATGACAAAGCTCGTGATGTGTATGTATTTATGTGTGAAACAGGTTTTTGCTATGCTGATTATTTTGGTTTTGATTATGCTTTGCACGTCAAAACCTACAAAGATATGCAAGTATTTTGCAAAAAACGCCACAAATTACGCAGGGTAAAAAATGACAAAACAGTATCCCAGCGTGGACTATTAAGCGAAGTTGCTATCAAAATACTTGCAAAACATAACAACAAATTGCCTAAAATATTACATACTTCATTACAAAGATATTTAAAAGCTATAGCAAAGTTGCTTGATTTGCCAGCATTTTTAAGTCATACGCATTCGGGCAGACATAGTGCAGGTATGCTTTTATTGAACGAAGGACTCGATATACAAGATGTACAGGCTTTTATGGGACACAAAAACCTTGCTACTACGCAAAGTACATACGCAATAGCAGAAACAGAAAAGATTGCGGAGGCTATGAGGAAAATTAAGAAATAGGCATAAAACAAGACTTTCCAAAAGTTTTTTTACTTTTGGAAAGTTTGGAAATAAGAATAATTATTCCTTCGCAATTTCTTTTTCTATCTTATATTCTGCAATAATTTTATACTTTTGTTCTGTTTCTTTGTCTTTTTTATTTTCCATATACAGGACAAATAAACCTTTAATTTCGCCCTCAAAAAACACAAATAAACCAATTCCACAGGCAATAGCCAAATGAAATAAATAGGTATCATTGTATTTTATGCCAAAATGTGCCATAACAATATGGTGCAAAGGATACATAAAAATCAAAACTATTGCAATAATATACCGCAAAATAATATAGGTTTTTGTCTTCGTATATCGGAGTTGTTCCTCAAATTTTTCTTTCATGATGTCGTTTTGTTTGTTTGTTAAAATTTACTATCTTTACAACCTACAAATTTCATAATTGAAGTTTGTTTGTTTGTTTGTTGCAAAGCTCAAATTTACTGAATTTGAGTTTTGTTTTCTTCTTTCACAAAAACCATATCGTAAATAGAGCTTTTGCCTTCCAATTTTGCGAGTCTATCCTGTTGCTGTTCTGTTTGCTTTTCTATTTTCTCGATAATAGCTGCATTAATTTTTTGATTTGCATAAAAACTTTCATTGTTTTTTCTGTCCCTATACTTCAAATAACCAATATTATAAACAAATTGCGTAAGTCCAGCACCCAGAGCATAAGCCAAAAACTTATAAAACTCACTCGAATTCATACCAAAACTTTCAATAAAATAGTCCGTTAATTTTCCACATAAAATATAAGAAAAAACGATTGATAACATTGTAAATCGCATAAAATATTCGTTAGTTAGTTGTTTGTTTGTAATTTGTACCAGCCATAACCAACTCCTCCACAAATTGCCAAAGCTAACAAACTTTGTAAATCTATAAAGGAAATTAGCGGCTTATATTCTTTAATTTGATTATAACAGGAAATAATGGAAGACTCATAAACTCCCCGATTATCTCCCATGCCCTCACTAATATATGGACTTTGTGCCACAGCATTGGCAAAAATTTCTATACTATTTCCTTGCAAAGCATGATGAACAGGCAAATAAAAGCCTTTTTTCATAGCATTGTTATAAAATAAGTCTGCATGGTCTTGAAAACCTGCCCAAAATGTGGGATATTGCCTGAATGTTCTGCCATCAGAGGTTGTAAAACTTGCACCTTTCCAGCCTTTTGTACCCATAATTCCTGCAAATGCCTTAGCCTTTGTGTGGGTTTCATTGCCCCAACCACTTTCAAAGGCACTTTGAGCCAATAAAAACAAAGGATTATACCCATATTTTGCACCAGCCCGATAAGCATACCTATAATATGCCTCTGTAAAATTTTTTGCTTTTTGTTCTATTGCAGTCATTTTTTTAGTTTTTAGTTGGTTACTTTCCAAAAGTTTTTTTCAACTTTTGGAAAGTTTGTGGCTATTAAACACCAAACTTTTGGAAAGTAAAAAAGAACTTTCCAAAAGTATAATTTAAAAACTTACCAGCACGTACTTGTCCACTGACAACCATCATCATTAGGAACAGTTGCAGCAGGTTTTGGCACTGTAATTATAGGTTTTGTAACAGGAATAATGATACCAACTTTTGGACTGTTTAACGGTTGCGTACTAAGATTTACAGGTTTTATTGGCGTAATTATGGTATTTGATACCAAATCATTTTTTATAGCAGCCACAACTTGCTGATTTTCAGCAGCTTTGTAATAACCTTCTGTGGTATCGGCACTTGTAGGTTGATGACTTGTACCTGTTTTTGTTGCCTCGTTTAGGCTCTTTTCTGTACTTTTGGCAATATTGGCAGGAGTTACAGGAGTTGCAACAGTTGCAGCCTTATTTTTATTCCAAAAATAATATGCAGTACCTCCACCAATTCCTAAAATAACTAAACTTGTGATAATTTTTGAAGTAGTTGTCATGTTTGTTTGTTTGTTTTTGAATTATGAATTATTTTAAAACTTATATGTCAAAATAATTCATAATTCATAATTCATAATTATTTTGATTTTCTCCGTTTTTTCGGTTTGTCATCAACGCCAAATAAGGCATTAGCCACGCCAACTGCACCCGCAGAATAGGCTCTTGCTTTGCGAGCTTCGGCTTGGTCTTTACTTTGCATCTTTGAAATAGCTTTATTATCTTCCTTGACAAAATAAACTATCAAGCCTATAAAACCAACTATAACAACGCCACCAACCACAAACGGAACTATGTTTGAAGTTGAGGTAGAACTTGTATTTTGTGTGAGGTTAGTTTCCATTTATTTTTTTGTTAATACAGATTTAGCTATTTTCTTATTCTTCTCTGTTTCAATAAATTGAGACATAGATTTGCGTATTTTAATTTTCTCTTTTTCACTAACAAGTACAACCATTTCATCTACATACGAAATAGGTTCAATAAGTGGATTTTTCATAATATTAAAAGTTTAAGTATCTGTTTATAAAACGTTGAGCATTTTCTGGCGAAATATACAAAATATCTTTTTGTTGTGGGTGTTTTGTTGCATCATATTGCGAAATATAATAATCTACAAGTTGAGGTTTTGACTTAAAAACCACATAACCATTAAAGCCTAATTGCTGCGATAAATGACATAGAAAAGCTATTAAATTGCCTGCAACGGAACTATAAATCTTATTTGCACCTCTATTGAAAGGTGCATTTTCTATGAAATCCATAAAAATATAATCCTTATCAACCGTAAAAGCAACCAAACCATGCACAATTTTAGGGTTGTTTATGGTGTTGATTTTAACGATACGAAAAGCATCAGCAAATTCAGCCCAATTATAAGCCCAGCCATTATTGACTGTTGCGTCTTTCAAATCTTGCAGACTAACAGGCGAAAACTCCGTTTCAAAAATCTCCGTAGTTATCAAATTTTGTATTCTGCCACTAACTTCGGAAAATCCAGAAAGTTTTGTAATCTTTTTTGCCATATTTTTAAGTATGTTCTATAAAAAATTTAGTAATTAACTCTTTTGTAAGGTTTGCGAACAGTTTTTGTTCTTTTTTTACTTTGTTGAATAATTTTACTCAATTCTTTTTTTTCTGCTTCACTCATACCTTTATTGATAACGGTTAGAGTTACTCCTGCTGGTTCTGCGATATAGCCCATAATAGTAAGATTTTGTTTGTTTAGATAACAAAAGTCTTAAAGACTTTTGTTATCTTGTTTTACTCAAAACTTATAATTCCGTTTTTGAATTTTAGGCAAATATTATGATTTCTCAAAAAAGTTAAACCAATAAAACCATCACGTTTTATTTGAGTAGGAAATTTGTAAGATACAACCAGCGTATTTTTCTTTTCAAACTCAAAAACTTCTAATGCTTTAACCTGCACGTGCTTTGCCTTTACAATTCCTTTACCTGTTGTTACTTCAAGTTCGTTTTTCTCTTTTGATAAATCATAACCTATTTCTTCCAAAACAGCCGAATTAATGATTACCGAACTTGCACCTGTATCTAAAACTAAGTCTATAAAAGCCTCGCCTTTTGTGCCTGTAATTCTGCCTTGTATGATAATTAAACCAGATTTGGCATTAAATTTTAGTTCACTCATAGAAAAAACTCCTCCCCTTCGCTTTCATATTCGCCTGTATAAAACACTTTGATAGATTTAGGTGAGGGCAATGATTTTGCTTTTGCACTCACTTTATTTCTGTCTTTGTGGTGATACATAAAATTGCCACCTAAAAATTCTTGTTTGTCATTAAACTTAGGATTTACCAGCAATACCCATTCATTATCAAAATGTTCTTGCAACCTTGCAACACTGACATAGCTATTTATTTTTGGTGCTATGCTACTTTTTTTCTCAATACGTGCCATATTTTTAAGGGGTTTTCTTAGGTAAAGATACGAAAAAGTTACTGCTTAATCTAAATTCATTGTTCCAAATATTTTCATTCCACTTTCAGATAACAAATAGATACCTGCTTCATATTTGTTTTTTAATGCTTCATATTTTAATTTATTTTCGCCTAAATGATGAGGCTCTGGGACATTTGCAGATTGAATTAGGTAAGAAAACGCATCGTTAAATTTTTGTAAATCGGATAATGTAAAACTTGCTAATCCTATTTTAAGCCTTGCTAATTTTTCTAAATTAACCTGTCCCTTTTTTTTACTTTCTTCTACATATTGCTTTACAATATCATCTTCTATTTTAGTACGAGAGTTTTCAGTAATTCCTGTGCCTGTTCCAATTACTTTTTTTGCCTGTTCATTTTGATAGTAATTATATGCCAAATATGCACCTCCTCCGACTGCAATGGCTATCAAAACCTTATTCGTTGTATTCATGTTCGTTGTTTGTTTGTTAAAATGTTTGTTTGTTATTTAATCCAAAATCTCTAAAAATTCCGACATAGTAATAATTTTGGTATTTGCAATTTTGCCTAATACCAACAAATCATTATCTCCTGTTACTAAATATTTTGCGTTGCTATCAATAGACAAAGCCAATAAATAATCATCTTTTACATCTCTACTTAGTTGCACCGAAGTTTTGATGACAACACGCAATAATTTAGGCAAAATCAAATAAATAAACCGTTGCACCTGTGCGGGTAAAATCAATTTTATAAACTTTTTACGGTTCATAACTAATTGATATTCAACCAATAACTCGTCAGCATAAATAATATCTAACCGTTTATCTATCAAAAGTTTATAGAAACTACGTCTTGATTTTTTGCTAATTGTGGC
>JAYTNF010000251.1:0-8315 GCA_043748455.1 Cytophagales bacterium | reverse complement strand
GATTATTACTTGTAAAGCTGTTTTTTGTAAACAACTCTGTTGCATAATTTTTATAATCTTTTGTATTTCCCAAAGCTATTCTATTTGCGTATTCTGCCGAAACATTTAGGGTAACTCCGTTAATAATTTCTGCACCTGTGCTAAATTTTACATAGTTTTTTTCATACAATTTCATATAATTTTGTCCTACAAAACTTGTATAAATTGTGTTTACAAAGGTAGAAATTGGGTTTTCATTATTAAATTGCGACACAAAACTACCTGCTTGCAACCGCATATAAAAACGGTTTGTGCCATTAAAACGTCTGTAAATATTGGTTTGGGCATAAAATTTTTGGCTACCAAAACCATAACGCAGGTCATTTTCCCACGAAAATACAGTATATTTTATTCGGTTAGAACGTGAAAATGTAATGGTTGGATTAATAACCAAACCTTCAACCGTATTAGTTTGAATAGTGGTTAGAGGCGAAGAAATATTAAGGTTATAATTCTTAAAACTATTGCGATAAGTATAACCAAACAATAAATTTCTTAACTTAAATTTATTATTCCGTTTGTCTATCGAATCTTTATAAACCTGCGAATCACGCACTTTGTAAATGCTATCTTTTCGACTATAATCTCTTGTTTCTTCGGCAGTTAAGGCAGAAGGACGGACTTGTGACCAATAAGCAGTGTCTTTTTTGTTAGATTCCTCCAAAACTTTAAGAGATTCAGCAGAAAATATCTTTTTGTCAATGACTGCATCTAGTTTATAATCAGAGAATACGCCCACAAAATAACCACTTCCTTTAAATTTTAGCCCAAAAAATTCTACCGACCATTTAAAATTTACTGACTGCGTGCCAATTTTCCAAACATCTTTTTCTATCGGAATATAAACTTGTCTTAAAGTTAAAGAATCGACAAAATCTATGCCTGTATCATTTTTTGTAATTTTGAGTTCAGTGCTATGAATACGCCAAGAATCATCTTGAATATAAATTACACCATTGAAAACAGGTGAGCCTTTTTGTTTTGGAATAATTTTAATTTTGTGTAATAAAAGGTTATTTTCTTGCACAGTTCCGAGATATTCGTATCTATAATGCACCATTGCCGTTGTAGCAATAGGCGAAACAAAAGGACGTGGCGACAAACCTTCAATTTCCACTTGATTATCATACATATTTAGCTGCAAATCTAAAGCAGAATTCCAACTAAAAGAATTGCTACGACCACTTACTTTTGAGGAAATAACGATTTCTTTCTTAGCCGATTTGTCAATATATAACTCTGAAATAGACTCAGAAAAATAGACGATTGCCCGATTTACAGAATCTCCTTCGGCACCAGGTAGCGTAATTTCACGTCCCATAACTTTTTTGGGAGCCTCATCTACACGTTGCAAACCCTTAATATATGCACCCGCAGTATAAGTTTGAGCTTGTTCGAGATAAAATTTGCGTTTGCTTTGTGCATTTCTGATAATTTCGTATGATGGGTCTTCTCTTTTGGAACTAACCTCAACTTCGGTCAAACTAATTAATTCGGGCAATAATTTAACATCAAGATTTAGGTCTTTGCCTGCAATTTGAATAATTTTTGTTACAGATTTATAACCAATAAAACGAAAAGAAACAATATAATCTCCGTCTGCCAAATTTAATGAAAACTCACCATTGACATTTGTAACAGTGCCTTGACTGAAATTTTTGTTGTTTGGTTGTTCCACATAAACTGTAACAAAAGGCAAAAAACCATTTGTTTCATTAGTAATTGTACCAAAAATTTTAGCGGCTTCTGCATAAAAACCACCAAATAATAATAAACAAGCAATAAGAAGTAGTTTTTTCATTGTTAGATTTTAGGATTAGATATTGTAGCATAGACTTTAGTCTGTGCTTTCGCTTACTATGAACTAGATGTTAAAAAATGGCAAAAGGTTGCATGTATTGTTTAAAAAATGTGTAAAGATGTAATCTTTCGAAAAAGATTACATCTTTTGAGCAGCAAGCTAATTTCATATTTCATACATCATATTTCCTATTTATTTCAAAATTGTATGTCCCATTTTATCTCTTTTGGTTTGTAAATATTTTTCGTTATGTGAATTTGGCACAACTTCTAAACCCACAGCTTCGGTTATTTCCAAACCATAACCCATTAAACCAATACGTTTTTTAGGATTATTAGACATTAAACGAATTTTGGTAACCCCAATATCACGCAAAATTTGAGCACCAACTCCATAATCTCTTGAGTCCATCTTAAAACCTAATTGTAAATTTGCTTCAACAGTATCTAAACCATTTTCTTGCAATTTATAAGCCCGCAATTTATTGAGCAAACCAATACCTCGCCCTTCTTGATTCATGTATAAAATCACACCTTTGCCTTCCTGTTCTACTTTTTGCATCGCTGCCTGCAACTGTTCACCACAATCACAACGACAAGAGCCAAAAATATCACCTGTTACACAAGAGGAATGTACTCTAACCAAAATAGGTTCATCTGCCTCCCAAGTGCCTTTTACCAACGCTAAATGTATATCTCCTGTATCAATTTGTTTGTAGGCAGTCATGTCAAAAGTGCCATAAGCTGTGGGCATTTTTACGGTTTCCTCCTTCTTTATCAGGCTTTCATGCTTCATTCTATAAGCAATTAAATCTTTAATCGTAACCAATTTAAAATTTAATCTATCTGCAAGTATTCGTAAATCTGGCAAACGTGCCATTGTTCCGTCATCATTTAGGATTTCTACCAACACTCCCGCAGGATTTAAACCTGCCAAACGTGCAAAATCTACACTTGCTTCTGTGTGTCCTGTTCTTCGCAATACTCCTTCTTTTCGTGCTTTTAGTGGGAAAATATGCCCTGGTCTGCCCAAATCTTCGGGTTTTGTGTCTGGATTTACTAAGGCTTTGATAGTTTTTGCCCTATCACTTGCTGAAATTCCTGTACTGCAACCATGTCCAATAAGGTCGACAGAAATCGTAAACGGAGTTTCGTATGCTGCGGAATTTGTACCCACCATCATCCCCAAACCAAGTTCTTCGCATCTTTCTTCGGTTATGGCTGCACAAATCAATCCACGACCTTCTTTGCTCATAAAGTTGATAATTTCGGGAGTAATCCAATCTGCTGCACAGATAAAATCACCTTCATTTTCTCGGTCTTCGTCATCTACGACAATAATAATTTCACCATTGCGAATAGCCTCAATAGCTTCTTCGATAGTATCTAATTTGATTTTTTCTAATTTAGTGTGTTCCATTGCTAATGTTAAGTTATTTTTTTATAAGGATAGTTGCTTTTAAGCAACTTATATAGTTGGTGGTTAGGATAAAAGACGGTTTTGTTTTGTGCCAATAGAAATAATTTCTTCCCCTATTTTATCTTGTTCTGGAATATGAGATTTTATTTCTTTCAAAAAGTCTAAAGCTACAAGCCAAGAATTTTGACCGAAAAAAGAATTAAAATCTAAAGTAGTAGAAGCAATATCAGTATTTACTTTTCCATTTTTAAAATATGTAAAACTTTGTCCAGATTTTATATGAAAAAAATTAGTAAAAATCATTCTATCATGACTATCGTTTAAAGATATTTTGCATATAGAAATAGTAATATCAAAATTTGGTAATTCTGTTTTAATATTTTCTTCAAATTTAGATAAAGAGAGTTTAAATTCATTACCCAATATTAAAATATCTGTATGAGTCTTAGGATTTAGCAAAATTTTAAGCATCGGCATTAAATTATCTTTAAATCCATAATCAGAATTTAATAAATATCTATCACAAATAATTATTGAGTTAATTGGGTGAGCATAGTTTTTTAAATCTTTCCAATCATTTAATTTAGGAACAGAATTAGCTGTTTTTGCACCTAATTTTAATGAACGTAAATTATTATCCTCCAAATATTTGATAGATAATTTACTAATTTTTTGATAAAGGCTACTGTTATTGAAAAATAAAAAACCATATTTTTCTATTTTCAAATCACAATATTGTTCTGATTCAGTTAAGGCAAAAAATTTACAGAAACTTCCTTTTTGATAAAAATTGTCGTTTTCTAACTCTTCAAAAGGTTGCACATCAAGAAAAATATCTTTTCCTTGCCCAAAAAGATTATAAAAATAAATCAGAAAGGGATTTGCTTCTTTTAAATTTTCAAAAACATCAGCGTCCAAACCAATAGTAAGTTCCAAATTATCTTCACTCAAAAAACTATGAAAATCATACCATAATTTTTGTTGTTCATTAAATTCTATTAAGTCTTGATTAGGCTTTTCTTGATAAAATTGAACTAAAAAATCGAATTGTAGATATATTTCTCGTGCCATTATTTAATTGATTATTTAATTGATTATTTAATTGATTATTTTTTTTTGAAAGTATAAGTCGACATCATTAAATCAATAGCATGGTCAATAAAGCCTTTTCCAAATTCTTTGTTTAAACGTCCATCGTCTTGTATTTGTATTCTTTCCACCTGTTTTTTCCCTGCAGACACATTTTCATGGTCATAAAAATAGTAAATGGCTGTGTCCGTAGGCGTAATTTCTTTTTTGGCAGTCAAATATTGCAACTTCCTAATAAAATACTCTGAATGAGTTTCAACAATAAACTTAATATGAAATGTATTATGTGCATCAATCAACATATCTGCTAATTTTGACTGAATGGCAGGGTGCAAATTACTTTCTAATTCCTCTAAAATCAAGTAATTAGTTTTGCAAATCGTAATATGAATTAAAATAGGTAATAATTGTGTAACGCCGAACCCTAAATCTGTCAAATTCAAAATTTTACCATTCTTATAAACTTTTATCTCTGTTCCACGTATTTCATGCCATATAAATTCTACTTTATCGGCTATGCCAAATGCAGACACCCATTTATTAATAAATCTTTTTTCTTCGCTATTTTCATTAAACTCTAATTTATTAAACCTAACCAAAAGTTCATTAAAAGTTGTGCCCTCAGGTATTGTTTTATACTCACGTTTAGCATTTGCTCTTACAGCACTTTCATACTCAAATTCCAAACATTCTTGTAATTCTTCTACCAATTTATAAGCCTTATTCGGAATATCTAATAGGCAATCAAGGTATTCTTTTTTGAGAACATCACGTATGTTTAGGTGTGCTAAATCATCAAAAAAAGGTTTGTAGTTTATATTTTTTGTGAAATTTTGCCTATCTTTTACAGGTAATCCATTTATAAAATCATCAAACTTTATAGGCTGCCTCAGTTTTTCATAATGATATTTATTGTAAATATTTCTAATTTCTAATTTATCTTCTTCAAACATAGAAGCTAAAGAAAACCAACGGTCAATTAAATATCTATTTAACTCTTTTAGAAAAACATTATCTTTATCACCTAACTTTTTTATGACATTTTGCACTTTTTTACTAATAAAATTAATATTTCTCGCATCACTAGTATTTTCGTCTAAATAGTCTTTTTTCGATAAACTTTCAATAAATTCTCGTTGTATAAAATAAGCTATACCTAAATAACTTGTGTATTTTTGGTATTCATTGTTATATAAAATTCTATGTGTATAAAACTTTTCATTTGTTTCTACATTTAATGTTTTAATGCCAAACTCTATTAATCTGTTGCCACTACCATTTACTTTTTCATATTTGAGTAACAATGTATAATGTTTATTTTTGACTTCGTAAAACACCTCAAAACTCATAATGTTATTATTAGCAACTTCATTATTTATAGATAAGTTAAAACTACCTAAAAGATGTGTTTCTGATAATTTTCCCGAAAAATTAAGACTTTTGGGATTTTCTTCTTTCGCATTATCCGCCAACAACAACAAAGCCTTAAACAAGCTACTTTTTCCCGAACTGTTTGTGCCTGTAAGAATGGTAATGGGTGCAAAATCAAATTCTGTATAATCTTTGAAAACCCTAAAATTTTCGATGCCTAAGCCTGTGAGTTGTGCCATAAAGTTATTTTTTGTAGCATAGACTTTAGTATGTGCTTTTTTTGTCTGCTAAGTCCACAGGTTAAAACCTATGCTACATTCTTTTGACAAATTTAGTATTTTATTTTAAAATAACTTTCACTTATAAAGTATATTTGTGTTTGGAGTTTGGTTTTTTAATTTGTCATTATCAAAATAATAAGATAAAAATTTTCTTTACATAAAATACTTTGCTATTTTTGATAAAAATAGTAATTTTAGCGTAAATACCACATATAAATACTTCCTAACATGTCAAGTGAACTTTTATTATTAATGGCTGCTTCGGTGGCAGCATTTTTTACCTTTATGTATTTTGTTCCTGTAAACTTGTGGATTTCAGCAGTTTTTTCAGGAGTAAGAGTAGGTCTTTTTGACCTTGTTTTTATGCGAATCCGTAAAGTTCCACCTCGCATCATTGTGGATTCTATGATAACTTCTACAAAAGCAGGGTTAAATATTACCTTAAATGAACTCGAAACACATTACATGGCAGGTGGTCATGTGCCTTCGGTCATCAAAGCCTTAATTTCGGCAGATAAAGCAAACATTGCTTTGACTTTTAAACAAGCTGCCGCTATTGATTTGGCAGGTCGTGATGTATTTGAGGCTGTGCAAACCTCTGTAAATCCGCAGGTTATCAACACACCTTCTGTTACTGCGGTAGCAAAAGACGGTATTCAGTTAATCGCAAAAGCACGTGTTACCTTGCGTGCAAATATTGCACAATTAGTAGGTGGTGCAGGTGAAGAAACCATCTTGGCAAGGGTAGGGGAGGGGATTGTAACCACGATTGGCTCTGCAATGTCGCACAAAGAAGTCTTAGAAAACCCCGATAAAATTTCAAAATTGGTATTAAGCAAAGGTTTAGATGCAGGCACAGCTTTTGAAATTTTGTCTATCGATATTGCAGATATTGACGTAGGCGAAAATATTGGTGCAAAATTGCAAATTGACCAAGCAAATGCAGATTTAAAAGTCGCAGAAGCAAAAGCCGAAGAAAGACGTGCAATGGCGGTTGCGGTTGAGCAAGAAATGAAAGCAAAATCACAAGCAGCAAGGGCAAAAGTTATTGAGGCAGAGGCTGAAATTCCATTGGCTATTGCAGAGGCTTTCCGTTCTGGAAACTTAGGTTTAATGGATTATTACAAACTTCAAAACCTAAATGCAGATACACAAATGCGTGAATCTATTGCAGGAGGTACAAAAAAATTAGATGTAGGAAAATAAAATTAAAGATAACTAACAGTTCTCAAAGAACTGTTAGTT
The DNA here is from genome assembly GCA_043748455.1 of Cytophagales bacterium. Taxonomy (GTDB): domain Bacteria; phylum Bacteroidota; class Bacteroidia; order Cytophagales; family Thermoflexibacteraceae; genus JAAFKA01. The sequence continues at coordinate 1,070 of JAYTNF010000251.1, read as the reverse complement.
ATCTTTAATTTTATTGAATTTCTGCTAATCTTTGTCTAGCCCTAACCTTAATTTTTTCATCTGTACTTGCATCAATAACAGACTGTAAAGTTGCTTTTGCTTGAAATTTGTTTTGCAAATCCACATAATTATCTGCTATTAATAAAAATGCCTCATAAACCCAAATTGTATAATTGTTGTATTTATTACGAACTTCTATTAATGCTTTTGTAGATTCTTCATATTTTTTTTGTTTTCGCAACACAACCCCAATCAAATATTGTGCTTCTGCTCCGTTAATATCTGGTGCATTTAATGTATTTAGTATCGTTTTTTGTAATTGTAAGATTGCAGCCGAATAGTTAGTTTTTTCTATCTCAATTTTTGATAAATATAAATCTGCCAAAGACCAAAATTTTGTGTGATTTTGATTGTAAATTTGGTTTGCAAAATCTTGTACTTTATCATAATTTTTCAAATAAAAACTACATTGCATCATACCAGAAATTGCATTACCTTCATATCTTTTGTTTAACGTATTTTTGAGCATCGATTCATATTTTATTTGTGCATTTGTATAATTTCCACGCTGAAATTCTATTTCCGCAGCACGTTGCAAAGCCCTTGTTTCATAATTTCCTTTCACTCTTGAATAAGCAAACAACGCATTTTCCATGTCTTGATTTTGGTCATAACTTGCACCCAAAAAATAATACGCCTCTTGCACCAATTCATTATCAGGATATTTTTTGATAAACCACTGCAAACCATGAATTGCTTTTGTGTAATTTGCGTTGTCATAGTTAGATTTTGCAGACGCATATTCTCCCTCTAAGGCAGCTTTGCTATTTGGATTTGATTTATTAAATTTATCTATAAGTGTCTGATAATCAGCAATTTCATAACCTTTTTCTTGCATTTCCTGCAATCCTTGTACGGCATCATCAGCAACTTCATGAGTCGCATAACTTTGCACAATTTGCCTAAAATCATTAATAGCTTCTTGCTGGTCATTAAGTAATTGGTGGCAAATAGCACGTTTTGAAAGACAATAAGGCACAAGATTACTTTGTGGTTTTGTTTCAATAAGT
>JAYTNF010000250.1:0-10621 GCA_043748455.1 Cytophagales bacterium | reverse complement strand
AAAACCAAAACAGCTTAACAATAAAATAAAACCAAAAATTTTAGATTTTTTGAGTGACGTAAATAGTTGTTGCATAAGTAATAAATATGATATATGATATTAGAAATATGATAGTTGTTTTAGTGTATGGTTTCGGTTTCTTTAATGCCATTGTTTGTGTCCCACAAACCATTCCACTATACACGTCAAAGTTGCACAAAGAAACAATTAAAATGTATAGTGGAGTTGTTTGTGAAGACACCAAATAACGGCAAAAAAATATGATGTTTGAAATATGATATTTAAAATATGCAACTAATTGATTATCAACAATTTAATTAGTTGTATATTTCTTTATTCTTTAATCCACAATCCCCACTTTTACCAAGTTTGTGTGTTTATTTTCTATCACAGGCATGCTTGTTGTTGTCAGATACAAATCTCCTTTTGAAAGAAAACCGTTGTAAATTAGCATTTTTTCTGTATCTTCAAAAATACCATCTGCTGTTTCGTTACCTTCATAATAATAGCAACGAACTCCCCAAACTAAATTTAGTTGGGTCAGTAATTTTCTATTTTTTGTAAATATAAAAATATTTGCAACAGGTCTATGACTCGAAAACTGAAAAGCTGTATAACCTGATTTACTTAATGAAAGAATTGCTTTTGCGTCAATTTCTTTTGCCAATTTACAAGAATTACTAATCAAATGACTGCTATAAAAGTCCGCACTATTTTTTTGTTCTGTGTAATGTTTGTGGTAGATTTCGGGTACATCTCTTTCTATACTCGAAATAATTTTTTCCATTGCCTGCACCGTTTCCACAGGATATTTTCCACTCGCACTTTCGGCACTCAACATCACCGCATCAGCACCATCAATAACTGCATTTGCCACATCACTTGCTTCAGCTCGTGTTGGGCGTGAGTTTGTAACCATACTTTCCATCATTTGCGTTGCCACAATAACAGGTTTTGCGGCTTCATTACACTTACGAATCATACTTTTTTGAGCAACAGGCACAGATTCCATTGGAACTTCCACAGCCAAATCTCCTCTTGCAACCATTAAGGCATCAGAAATTGCAATAATTTCATCTATATTTTTAAGTGCATAAGGGGTTTCTATTTTCGAGATAATTCGCACTTGCTTACCACTTTCTTTAATAATCTGGCGTAATTCCATAATATCAGACGCAGCTCTCACAAACGACAAAGCAACCCAATCCACATCTTGTTCCAAACCAAATGCTAAATCTTCTTTATCTTTTTTGGTCAGCGAAGGTTCAGAAACATAAGTATTTGGCAAATTGATACCTTTTTTAGATTTTAAAGTACCACCATAAACCACTTCTGTATGAACTTCTTTACCACTAATACCTGTGCATCGCAATGATATATTTCCGTCATCAATCAGGATTTGGTCGTTAATTTTCACATCATTAGCCAAGTCGTATGTAGTTGTTAATCTTTCACGAGTTCCTAAACCTTCTTCATAAACAAGCACAAGTTTATCTCCTGTATTGACCACAAATTCTGCTTCTAAGCCACGCAAACGAATTTTAGGCCCTTGCAAGTCTTGCAAAATACCAATATTAAATTGGAATTTTGCATTCAATTCACGAATATACTTAATAACCTGTTCGTGTTGTTCGTGAGTTCCATGAGAAAAATTGAGCCTAAAAATATCGACTCCTGCAATCATCAGCTCTAATAATTTTTCTTTGCTATTAGAAGCAGGACCAACAGTTGCTATGATTTTTGTTTTATTAAAAGTTGCGTTTATCATAAAATTTGACGTTGATAAAAACTCGATAGAGGTTAATTGATAATGATTTTATAAATGCTAATAACTATACTAAATTTTTACGAATTACGCAATTAGTTTTCAAACTTAGTAGTAAATTATCGTTTTTTTGTAATAATTTTTTTTTGTAATAAAAAAAACTACTTTCAATATTGTTTTTTTAGGCAATTTTGTATCTTGCAAAGTGTAATATCTTAATTCAATCAACTTAATAAAATTATTATGAACCGTAAAGATTTTTTAAAAAACTTAGGCATTAGTGGAGCAGCTATATTTGCCACATATTGTGCAGGTGGTTTAACTTCTTGCACTTCTGATAGTAATAATCCATCAACTGTTGCAGATTTTAGCTTAGATTTAACCTTGCCTGCCAACAAAAGTTTAAATACTAATGGTGGTTATGTGATTGCAAATAACGTAGTTGTTGCACGTACAAACACAGGTGCTTATGTCGCAGTTACAAAAATTTGCAGCCACGAGGGAGAACCTAACATTACTTTTGATGGAGCAAATAACAGGTTTTCATGTTCATCACATGGAGCATTATTTGATACCCAAGGCAAAGGAACCAATGCAAATGGTTCAAAGGGACTCAAAACTTACCAAACAATTTTAACAGGTACAATGCTAAGGATAGTTGGAAATTAAAATATAGCGTAAATTAATAAATTTGCAAATTATAAAAAATATTTTCATGCGTACGGTTATCTTATTGCTTATTTCCAATATTTTTATGACTTTTGCTTGGTATGGTCACTTAAAATTTAAAGAAATAAGTCTTTGGAAAATTATTTTAATCAGTTGGGGAATTGCGTTTTTTGAATATGTTTTTCAAGTTCCTGCAAACCGTTTGGGACACGGACAATTTAATGCAACTGAGCTAAAAACAATTCAAGAGGCTATAAGTTTAACTGTATTTTTAGTATTTTCGGTGCTTTATCTGAAAGAAGAATTAAAATGGAACTATATCTTAGGTTTTATTCTAATTGTTATAGCAATTATTGTAATTTTTAAAAAGTGGGATTAGAGGTTATTAAGCAAAAATAACAAAACAAGTTTGACACAGCACTAATTCTGCATTAAAACCTTTGCAATTCTTACATTATTTCATATTTATTGCAAGTCTATGGAAACAAAAATTATCAAAGTCAGTAATGCACATATTTATCAAGAAGATAAACAAGTACTTAAAAATATTAGTTTTGAAATTGATAAAGCTGAATTTGTGTACTTGATTGGTAAAACAGGAAGCGGAAAATCGTCATTATTGCGGACTTTATATGCAGATTTACGTTTGCAAGAAGGCGAATGTGAAGTGGTTGGTTATGCGTTAGATAAATTAAAACGTAACGAAATTCCGTATTTGAGGCGTAAAATAGGTATTGTTTTCCAAGATTTTCAGCTTTTTACAGATAGAAATATTGCAGAAAACTTATTTTTTGTCATGGAAGCCACAGGTTGGCATGACAAACAAAAAATGCTAAAACGCATGCATTTTGTACTGATGCAAGTTGGCTTAGATGCGGCACAACACAAAATGCCTCACCAACTTTCTGGTGGTGAGCAGCAACGCATAGCCATTGCACGAGCATTAATTAATGACCCTGAAATTATTTTTGCTGACGAACCAACAGGGAATCTTGACCCAACTATTGCTAATGAAATCTTGGATTTATTCATTAAAATTCATCAAGGCGGAACAGCCATTTTGATGGCAACACACAACCATAGCTTTATAAAAAAGCATCCTTATCGTACATTATGGTGTGATAATCAAGAAGTTAAGGATTTTTCAAAAGAACAAGTTGTAAAAAAAGTTTAATAATAATATTCAAAATCTCATTATATATGGTTATTAATAACTAAATTATTTTTATTTATAACTCATTGATTATCAATATTTTAAATAATTTACAACTAAAAACTTACAACTATTTATAATTTATGATGTTAGATAATAATTCAACAAGACTCAATAAGTATATCAGCGAAAGTGGGATATGTTCTCGGCGTGAAGCTGACAAATTCATAGAAAATGGTAATGTTACGATTAACGAAAGAAAAGCTAAACTTGGTGACCTTGTTTTTCCAAACGACAAAGTAAAAGTAAATGGTCATTTGATTAAGGCAAAGTCAGATGAAAATAATATTTTCATAGCTTTAAATAAACCTGTTGGCATAATAAGTACCACCGAAGCAGATGTTAAAGGCAATATTATAGATTATATAAACCATAGTTCAAGGATTTTTCCTGTTGGACGACTTGATAAAGATTCACAAGGATTAATCTTTTTAACCAATAATGGTGATATTGTAAATAAAATATTGCGTGCTGCCAATAATCACGAAAAAGAATATTTGGTAACAGTAGATAGACCCATAACAGATGAGTTTATTACATCTATGTCTAAGGGAGTGCCAATATTGGGGGTTACAACCAAAAAATGTTTGGTAAAAAAAGAAAGTCATTTCGTTTTTAGAATTATACTTGTGCAAGGGTTAAACCGACAAATACGCAGAATGTGCGAATATTTTGGCTATGGAGTAACAAAGTTAGAACGAATAAGAATTATGAATATTTCTTTAAAAGGGCTGCCAATAGGAGCATGGAGAAATATTTTGCCAAAAGAAATGGAAGTAATATTAAAACTCATTGAAAACTCGTCTTCTGAAATAACAATATCAGAAGAAAACAAGAGCCAAGTGAAACAAATACCCAAAAAAAATGATAAAGAAACAAATTTCACTATAAATAATAGCTTAAAAAAACCATTACAAAAGAAAAGTACAAGAAATTATGGCAATGAAAAAAGAAATAGGAGTCAAAATACCCAAAAAGATACTAAAAATAAGAATGTCAGCAAAAAAACAAGATAATTTTAGCTATTTATGTAATATTTTAATTTCTTACACCAAACTTTCGTTGCTACTTTGTGTTGTTTGCGAATTATGAACTTCATTCATAAAATCTTCCATTTTCCAAGCATCTTCTAACCTAAATTCGCCAATTCTTGTGCGTACAAGTGCCGACATGTATGCACCCACACCCAGAACTGCACCTAAATCACGCACCAAACTGCGAATATATGTGCCTTTTGAACATACAATTCTGAAACTCACTTTTGGCAAATTAATAGCTGTGATTTCAAATTCTTTTATTTCTACTTGACGTGGCTCTATTTCTTTTTCTTCGCCTTTCCTTGCATGTTCGTATGCCCGTGTTCCATTAATTTTTACTGCCGAAAATATAGGTGGAACTTGTGAAATTATGCCTTTAAATTGTTCTGTTGCTTCAATGATTTGTTCGTTTGTAAGATGTGAAATATCTTTTTCATTCTCAGGAACTGTTTCCAAATCAACAGAAGGAGTTGTAAAGCCCAAAATCAATTCGCCTGTATATTCTTTTTCTGCTGCTTGGTAATTATCTATTTTCTTAGTCATTTTTCCAGTGCAAAGTATCAATAAACCTGTTGCTAATGGGTCTAAAGTGCCTGCATGACCTACTTTTTTTCGCATTTTTATAGTATAACACACTTTTCTTACCACATCAAAAGATGTCCATTGATAAGGTTTATCTACTAATATAACTTCTCCAAGCTCAAAATTAAATGCCATAATTAAAAATGCTATTAATATATCAAAAACCAAATGTACTAAAATTTTCAGAATAATTCTTTGAATAATATGAGTTATTTTATGAATTATCTCTAAAATAAACTTAATTTGTATAGATTTTACAAACATATAAAACATTTTTATGAAAAAAATACTCTTTGCTGTTCTTTGCAGCATATCTTTCGTGTTTGCTATGCAAACTGCCCATGCACAAAAAATGGGCTTTGGTATCAAAGGTGGTCTTAATTTTTCTACATTAAGTGGAGATTTTACACCAAGTACAACCACTTTAAACAAAGAATCTGTAACAGGTTATAACATTGGTGCTTATGGTTATTTGGGTTTTAATCCTTTATTAGCCTTGGAAGCCGAAGTAAATTATACGCAATTAGGAGTAAAATATAGTGGTATTGTTTCTCAAATAGGAACTTCAACAACAAGTATCACATCAAATTTAACTTATAATTATATTCAAATTCCAATATTAATGCGTTTGCAAACAGGTTTTTCTGATTTTAAAGTTTGGGGAAATGTAGGACCTTATGTTGGATTATCATTAGGTGGTAATAATAAATCTTTAGAAACAAAAGTCATTGGTGGCATTGCAGGTAATATCACAAACCTAACTCCAATTGATGTGCCTCTTAAAAGTGGTGATGATATTCAAAGTGTAGATTTTGGTGTGATGGCAGGTGCAGGTATAGGTTATAAAGTGGGTCCTGGTTATATTACTTTTGATGCTCGTTATGTTTTAGGATTAAACAAAAGTTTCAATAGTTTAACATTAGGTACAACAGCTAATTCGCTAACTGTTAATTATGACGATTTAAAAAATCGCAGCATTGTATTAAATTTAGGTTATTTATTTGTGTTTTAATCCTTAAAAACTTTCCAAAAGGTTTAAACTTTTGGAAAGTTTTTAGGTTATTATTTAAAATGTTTCATAAACCGTTGAAAAAATGGTGTTGGGCTGTTTTCATGTTTAGGATTATATTCTCCATCAATAATTGGAATATACATTACTCTGCGACGACTTTCTTCTCCTTGTATTTCTGCTTTCGCAACCCTATGCCATAATCTACCATCATGCACTGTTAAATCACCAGGAAGTGAGTTTAAGGCAATTTCTAAAGGGTCAGGATTATTATCAATAAAATATTTTTTACCAAAAAGTAACTTAAACATGCCTTGTTTATGAGTTCCTGGGATTAGTCGCAAACCTCCTTTTGTAGGTGGACAAGCATCAATATGCAAACCTACATTCAACATAGGCCCTATTTTCTTACCGAGAAATATATCTCTTGGTGCATCTGTATGCCAACCCATTTGTGTAAATTCACTTTTTTCGGTGTTGATATAGTGATTAATTACCAAACCATCTTTTTCATTTTCGCCAATTCTTGCACCAATTGGAGTTTTGAGTAATGGAAATAAATAAGTAAATCTTTCGTCTTGCAAAAACTCATGCAATACGGGACTGTGTTGTGAAGCAAAGGCAAATCTTTGAATGATTTTGCTCCCATCTACATCATAACCATGTTTGATAGGCACACCATTTACTTTTTCTATATTGCTATCAATCCACTTTTTTTGCACCTCGTTCATAGCACGTGTAATTTGTGCAATAGCATCGGAATTGATAAAGTTTCTAAAATGCAAAAAACCATGTTCTTCAAAAACATCGACTTGCTCTTGGGTAAGTTTGTTACCCATCGTAAAAATAGGATAGTTAAATTCTCTCACTGCTCTCAATCAGTTTTATTGTTCCAAAATTAAATATTTCAGTAGCAAGACTCCTGTTATTCACAAAAGTCTATGCTAATAAAATACTACTAAACTGCCATAGCAACACCATCTTTTACAATAGTTGTTGGGGCAACATTTTTTCTTTCACTTGTATCTCTTTCTATTCGAGAAAACAAAGTTATATTTTTATCAGTAATAAAACGCCAAACTAAACCTGTCCAAGATTTATGGTAATAAAGTGTGTCGTAATATTCGGGTGCTGCCTCACGAATTTTTGGTAATTTATCCCAAGCAACACCTGGGAAATCGTGATGTTCATTGTGATAACCAATATTAAATTGTATAGTATTTAATCCACCATAATAACTGTATGTTTCTTGGTCTTCATGAACTACAAAATGCTCTTGAATCCAACGACCACCTAACGGGTGCAAACTTACAGAAAAATAAAAACTTAAAAACATATATAACAACCCCATGCCACCAATAAAATAATAAATAGTAGCTATAAAAGCAATTTGTGTAACCCAATTAATGGCTGTCCACATATCAAAAGCCGCAACTTCTTTGCTCACTCTGACAATACGAAAAGTTTGAACAATAGGGAAAAATAATAACCATAATGCTTTCATGATTGCAGAGTTTCCTACCAAACGTGCTTCCCAAGCTTCGGGCATATCCAAATCTATTTCGTGAATACCTTGATGTGCGTGATGTTTTAAATGGTATTTTTGAAAAGAGGCAAAAGACGGAAGTAAAGAAGGCATATTGACAATAAGCCCAAAAATCATATTTAAGTTACGATTTTGGAACAATAGATAATGTGCAGCCTCATGAATAATGACCAATGTAACATGATTAACAAAGGCACCAAAACAATAAGCCACCAAAGCAATAGCCCACCAAGGTTGGTCTTGCAGAAAATACGCACCTGCAACTTGTATCAACACACATGACACCGCAATTAAACCTGTATATGGATTTCTACCGTTAAGTTGGCGAATATCTGGGTGTTTTTTAAGAATTTCCCTTGTGCGGCTAAAATGTGCAACAGGTTTTTCAGTTTGAATAAAAGAGTTTTTACTTGACATGCTGTGAGTTTAATCGTTAAAATGTAGTGTTGAAAGAATGATAACCAATAAATATGAAATATGATTTATAAAATATGAAATTAATTTATTGACTATCAAGTATTTAGAATATTACAAAACATCAATAATTTAAGTTTAAACTCTTACAAACCTTTAAATATTTTGCAAATATATGAATAATGTATTAATTTTTCAATGATTTCTGTAAAAACTTAATAGCATAATTGTTATCGTATATGGCAACTTCGCCATTTGTCCAATCTATTTTTGTGTGATGTAACATAGCAATAAATTTAAAACATAAAACTGTAGCAAAAGGAGCAAAAATTACATCAATAAAATAGTGTGCATGTTGTACCAATAATAAAACTGCTACTAAGATTGCAAAGAAAGTAAAATATGGTTTTAGGCGTTGAAATGGAGTTCCCAAAATCAGAAGTACCATTGTTGAAGTATGTCCCGAAAAAAATAAGTCTTTATTAATGGGTTTGCCCGCATAAACAAAAAGCTCTGCAAAAGGGTCTTTCAAATCTACATAAGCCACAGGTGCTTCTAGAGGAACAAGATAAATAGACAACATACGAACTAAGGTTAGCATGAGATAAGTTTGCAAAGTAATAGTAAATATTTTAGGCTCTGATGCCATAATAACAATAGCAATGGCAATTACAAAATAACAAGAAACAAATAAAGGCATTGAAACATCAATGGCAGGCACAATATTAAGCACAAAATCATTGAGATAAACCCCTGGACGGTTTTGAATAAAATTAAGAAAAGTAGGAATCCACTGTCCCATAGCCACAATTAATATCACAGTGCCAACAAGTTGGAAAACACCAAAAGGTTTATTCCACAAATCAATATATTTTTGTTTAACGATTTGTATCAAAGAATGTATTTGCATATTACAAGAAGTTTAATAAAACATTTTTATCTAAGTCTATTTAGATAGGTTTATAAACGCAAAGTTACATAAATGTTTCTAAAATATGTATATTAAATTTTTAGAATTTATTTTTAGGATAAATTAAGAGGTTTTAAAGCAGAAAAAGGCATTGAAATTTTATTAATAAAGTCAAACAAAATGTAATTATAATTATTAAATTCGCAATAAAATTAATATTTTATTGCGAATTATCTATATTTTTAATATTTTTATTAAAAAATTTGTAAATTAAAAACAAAGCTGTTAATATTGTAACATCAAACAGAGAGAAACTAACAAGAAGTGTTAGATAATTAACTGTTTAATATCACAATGTAGGGTGATGAAATTTGGCAGCCATGTCCACCTATCTCGTGGATAAGGAATCTGGGACAAATTTTATGCAGGAAGTCAAGTTGCAAGTTGTTTGCAGGTTGATTTCCTGAAATAAAACTAACCACCTTGTGAAGGTTCGAGTCCTTCCCCTACAGCAATTTTCAAACAAAAGAGTTTGGAAATCATAGCAAATTACAAAAAAATAGTAAAATATATCACAATGTAGGGTGATGAAATTTGGCAGCCATGTCCACCTATCTCGTGGATAAGGAATTTGGGACAAATTTTATGCAGGAAGTCAAGCTGCAAGTTGTTTGCAAGTTGATTTCCTGAAATAAAACTAACCACCTTGTGAAGGTTCGAGTCCTTCCCCTACAGCAATTTTCAAACAAAAGAGTTTGGAAGTCATTATGGTAATAACCTCTAATAATTAAAATCTTTGTTCTCTCCTATTTATATCTTATAAGTTTCAAGCAAAAATTACTCACTATTTGACAATTTATGTGAAAATAAAAACTTATTTTCATCATTTTATCTCAACTTTATTATAACTTTGTAACAAATTAACAGTTATACTGTTGTACTTTATCAAAATAATTTAGTAACATTGTATAATCAGCTATAATTATGACTGTATTACCCTATAAAAATCAAGACACAGGCAAAAAAGAGCAAGTGGCTTTAATGTTTAATAATATTTCACATAGATATGATTTGTTAAATCGTGTTTTAAGTGGTGGTATTGATATTTATTGGAGAAAAAAGGCTATTGAATTTTTAGTTGCAGACCAACCAAAACTCATGCTTGATATTGCAACAGGCACAGGAGATTTTGCCCTCGAAGCATTAAAAAAACTCAGTCCTGATAAAATTATTGGCGTTGATATTTCTGAAGGTATGCTAGCAATGGGCAAAGAAAAGATTAGTAAAATGGGACTTTCAAACAAAATTGTATTACAGTTTGGAGATTCTGAAAAATTACCTTTTGAAGACAATACCTTTGATGCAATTACTGTTTCTTTTGGAGTTCGTAATTTTGAAAATTTGGAACGAGGTTTGTCTGATATATTCAGAGTTTTGAAGCCAAACTCAAAAGTTGTGATTTTAGAGTTCTCTAAT
>JAYTNF010000249.1:0-25390 GCA_043748455.1 Cytophagales bacterium | reverse complement strand
ACTTCAAAACAGCATTAAGAAAAGAAATTAAAATTTCTTTTTTATTTTCGTTTCCGAAAATTTTGCGAAAAGCAATGTCATTTTTTATGTCTGCAAATTGCATAGTGTTTTAAATTAAATTCTCAAACAAATATACAGAAAAATACAACTTGACAAAAATTAACAACCAAAATAACAAAAACACGCACAAAATTATACAACTTTGCAATCATTTTAAATAATTATAAAATTACCAACTAACAAAGTGAAAAGATATTATTACTTACTTTTATTGCTACTTTGCCCAACTTTTATGTGTTTTGCTCAACAAGACACCACAAAAAACAAGAAAAAAGATTCTGTAATTTACGGCCCTAATACAGCTCGTTATTTTTATGAAGAAGACGTTTTTTTAAATCGTAGCAAGCTCTATAAAACATTAGACACCACAATTACGAATTTGCACCGTTACAGCTATTTGCAACGCCATCAAAATTTATATCAAGATGCGGGCAATATGGGAACTGCTATGAGAAGTATTTATTATCAATATCCTGAACAAATTGGTACAAATTTGGGCTACAATGGCTATGATTTATATGTAATAAATCCTAAAACAATGCGATATTATAATGCAATGTCGCCAACAACAGATTTATATGTAGGACAAGGTGGCAATTTTAGGTCTATTATTACTGTTAGATTTGCCCGAAATATTACGCCTTTATGGAATGTTGGCATTTTTTATCATCGGGTTGGAGCAAATCGTATTTATGGCAAAGCCTCACAACGCAATGACCCTCAAACTTTGCTAAATAATTATGGGTTTCATACCAATTATTTTAGCAAAAATCAACGCTATAAATTACTCGCAAATTTGAGTTATTATGACCATACAATTACAGAAACTGGTGGTTATCAAATTAAAAGTTCAAATATTGATAGTTTATTGAGTATAGAAGATGGTGGTTTGAAGTTTAATTTGGAAAAAGCAACTGCCACACAAAACCGTTTGCAATTACATATTTATCAACAAATCGGCGTTTTTGATACCCTAAAATTCCAAGTATTCCATAGTTTTGATTATGCAAAGCAGTCAAACACATATATAGACGGAAATTTTGATTATAAAAATTACTTAGCATCACTCACAATAGCAGAGAATTTAAGAACTCAAAATAATGTTGCCTATTACGCTAAATTTATGCCTAATGGAGAATTTAAGTCTTTTAATCCGCAAAATTTATCAGATACAGAAATTCCATATAGCACAGATTACACACTTTCAGAACATAAAGTTGGGCTAAAAGGTAGAATTGACAAGTTTATTTATGTAAGTTATGCACAATTGCGTATGCACAATTTTTCACAAAAAGCAGTAAAACGTGCAAATACTTTGACAAGTAGAGATACTTCAATCACCCGCACAATTCCTAATGAATATTTTGTGGGTGGTAATTTGCGTTATGAATTTAATGATAGTATGAGAATTGATGCCCGTTTAGATTATTTAATTGGAGGAGATTATCGAATTCGAGCAGTTTTTCAGCGAGGTTTGTGGCAAGCAGGTTATGAAAGACTTTCTTACCGACCAACTCTCATGCAAAGACAATTTTATAATGTTTTGATACAATGGAATCGTGATTTTGTGAACACAGAAGCTGATAAAATTTTTGGAAGTATGGATATAAAATTGCCTTTTGTGTCCTTAAATCCCTATTTATCTGTAACAAATCTCAAAGATTTGGTTTATTATGACGAAAAAGCAATAGCCCAACAGAAAAGTGGCAGCAGCACGCAATTAGTACAAGTAGGTTTAAATACGACTGCAAAATGGCGAAAATGGAATTTTTTAGGCAATTTTATTTATACAAAAAGTGCTGGAACAGATATTTTTCGAGTGCCAACTTGGTTTGTCAATGCCCAATTATTTTATGAAAATCATTTGTTTAAAAGTGCCTTATTTGCCCAATTTGGGGTTGATGTGCATTGGAAATCAGCTTATTATGCCAATTCATATATGCCGATTACGCAGGAATATTTTTTGCAAAATCAATATTTGGTTGAAAATTATGTCAATACCGATTTGTTCATGAATTTCAGAATCAAAAGAGTTTTGCTTTTTGTAAAAGTCAATAATGTATTACAGAATTTAGGAAGTGGTGCAGGTTATTACAATACGCCTGTTTATATTGGACAAGCAAGAGGCGTGGAATTAGGTGTAAATTGGTTGTTTTTTGATTAAAAGTTATGCAACAAACTTTTTCCATTGGCAGGGCAAAAAAACAACCATCGGCAGGGCAAAATCGGAATGCCGCACCAGCCCTGCCGAGGTTGTAAATATATTTTTTATTTTTTAAGCATCTAATTCTCCTGCAATAACATTCAAACTACTTAAAATTGCGACAGCATCTGAAAGTTGAGCCCCAACAACCATTTCTGGATAAGCTTGATAGTAAATAAAGCAAGGTCTTCGGAAATGTAAACGGTAAGGTGTCCGACCACCATCACTGACCAAATAAAAACCAAGTTCCCCATTTCCACCTTCTACTGCATGATAAACTTCGCCTGCTGGTGCATCAATTTCACCCATCACAATTTTGAAATGGTAAATTAATGCTTCCATACTTTCATAAACTTTTTGTTTTGGAGGCAAATAATACCGTTTATCATCTGCAAAATAACCATCATTAGGCATTTTTGCTAAGGCTTGTTCTATAATTCTTAAACTTTGCCAAATTTCTTGGTTACGAACCAAATAACGGTCGTATGTATCACCATAAGTTCCAATAGGAATTTCAAACTCAAAATCTCCATAAGAACTGTAAGGCTCATTAACTCGTACATCATAATCTACACCTGCGGCACGCAAATTTGGACCCGTAAATCCATAAGCTAATGCTCTTTCTGCCGTAATTCCACCAACACCAATAGTTCTGTCCATAAAAATACGATTTCTATCAAACAAACTTTCAAATTCACGCATCACAACAGGAAATTCAACCAAAAATGCTTTTAATAACCGCATAGCTCTGTCTGTAAATCTCCGTTCCATACCGCCGATACGTCCCATGTTTGTAGTTAATCTTGTGCCACAAACTTCTTCATAAATATCATAAATTTTCTCTCTCTCCTGAAAAACATATAAAAAGCCTGTAAAAGCTCCTGTATCCACACCAAGAATACTATTGCAAATTAAATGGTCAGCAATACGTGCCAATTCCATCATAATTACACGAATATACTCGGCTTCTTTTGGAATTGTGATGCCCAACAATTTTTCTACCGTCATGTGCCAACCCATGTTATTGATAGGGGAGGAGCAGTAGTTCATTCGGTCTGTTAAAGTCGTAATTTGATAGAGAGGTCTTCGTTCTGCCAACTTCTCAAAAGCACGATGAATATAGCCAACAGTTGGAACAGCAGAAATAATTTTTTCACCGTCCATCTGCAAAATATTTTGAAAAATACCATGCGTTGCAGGGTGCGTAGGCCCTAAGTTTAGCGTTGTTAGTTCATTAACATACTCTACAACTTCTTGACCTTGGGCTACTTGGCTGGTGTGTAAGATAGAATTAGCAGACATAAATATATTGTTTTAACTTATTTTTATTCATTCGCATAAAGACAAATGTACTTACAAAACTAATCAATAAACTGTTTATAAATCAAATTAGTTATATTTTTTTCACAATTCCAAAAAAAATCTTATTATTGTAGCAATAGCACACCAAAACATAAAAATATAGAAAACATGACCTTAGCAGATGCACAACAAATAGTAGATAATTGGATAAAAACTACGGGAGTTCGTTATTATAGCGAATTGACAAACATGGCAATTTTAACGGAAGAAGTAGGCGAAGTAGCCCGAATTATTGCCCGACAATACGGTGAACAGTCATTTAAGGCATCTGATAAAGAAGTAAATTTAGCTGATGAAATGGCTGATGTACTATTTGTATTAATTGCCCTTGCTAATCAAACTGGTATAGATTTAACGGAGGCTTTGAAGAAAAACTTGGATAAAAAAACAATTCGAGATGCAGATAGGCACGCAAATAATGAGAAATTAAAGTAACTTTATTTATCTTTGCTAAGAATTACTAACAACTACTAATAAATTACTCGCAAAGTGCAATTTATATATCCGTCTTTTCTGTGGGCAATGGCTTTTGTGGCTGTTCCCATTTTGATTCACCTTTTTAACTTTCAACGAGCAAAAAAGGTATATTTCACAAATATTGCGTTTCTAAAAGAAATAAAATCTGTTTCTTCGGCACAAAATAAACTACGCCATTTGTTGGTTTTGCTCATGCGATGTGCATTTATTGTGGCATTAGTTTTAGCATTTGCACAACCTTATTTGCCTGCACCACAGGCACTTACAGCCGCAGGAAGTAGTCGTCATGTAAGTATTTACACTGATAATTCTTTCAGTATGCAAGCTGAAAAAGATAATAAAAAACTCTTAAATGTAGCCACACAATATGGTGAACAAATTATAAGTTTGTTTCCAAAAAATTCGCAATTTCAAACCCTTAGCAACGGTTTTGAAGGCAACATGAATTATTTTACAGAAGCAAAAAAAGCTACTGAACATATAAACCGTTTGGATTATAGCTCATCAGGTCGCAATTTACAAAGTGTTTATGAAAGGCAATTAACAGCTTTTCGAACTCATGCTGGCACAGCAAACAATTTTATTTTCTGGATTTCTGATTTCCAAAAATCAATAACAAATCCTTTGAAAATCAACGACTTAGATAGCACAAATACATTTTATTTAGTGCCTTTGCAAACCGCAAATATATCAAATCTTTATGTAGATTCTGTTTGGTTAGAAAATCCATTTATCAAATTGAATGAAAATAATACTTTGTATGCAAAAATAAATCATTTTGCTGACAAAAATAGTTCGCAGGGAGTTTCTGAAAGAGCTGCAAAACTTTTTATAGATGGCAAACAGGTTTCTAATGGCACAATTACTCTGGAAGCCAACGGCACAACGACCTTAAAAATGAATTTTGCAGTCCAAACAAGTGGAGCAAAGAATTGCAAAATTACTTTAGATGACAGTCCTATTTTGTTTGATAATGAGTATTATTTTACGTTGCAAGCTGCACCAACCATAAAAATAGTGCATATTACAGCCGATAAAGATAATTTTGTGAGTAATGTTTATCAACAAGAAACCTTTTTTCAAACTCAAAGTTTTTCGGTCAATTCCATTGATTATAATGCTTTGCAAACAGCAGATTTGGTGGTTTTACAAAGTATAGCACAAATAGATAATGCTTTGTTGGCAGCTGTACAAAAATTTATGGCAAAAGGTGGCACTTTAACAGTCTTTCCGCACGAAAATTTTGATGTAAGTTCTTATACAAGTTTGTTAGGTTTTCCGATAAATACTGCAAAAGGTGAAAGCATAGAATTAATGCCTCCAGATAGTAGAAACCCGTTTTATCAAGGTATCTTTGAAAGAATTACAACAACAATGAACATGCCGATTTGCAGACAAACCTTAGAAATGGGAACTATTGGGCAGACTTTACTAAAATATAAGAACGAAAAACCATTTTTAAAATTTATAAATAGCAATAATAATAGTCAAACCAAAATTTTTGTGTTTGGAACACCTTTAAAAGATGATTTTTCAGATTTGGGAAAACACGCAATTTTTGTTCCTTTGATGTATAAAATTGCATTAAATAGCACACAACAGCGTGGAAAATTTGCCTATTCTTTTGAGGAAAATTTGGCAGAAATCCAGTTATTGGATAGTTTGGCAAATAAAAATGATGTTTTCAAACTTGTTCACACAGACACTAAAACAGAATTTATTCCTGCACAACGCATAGCAGACGGAAAATTGCTAATTGAAATTCCCAAAACAAATACTTTATCGGGAAATTATGATATTATTCGCAAAACTGATAACAAATTAATTCATGCTATGTCCTTGAATTACAGCAAGTTAGAATCTGTTGCAGACTGTTATGATGCTGAAGAACTGAAAAAATTATTTGCAAACCATAAAAATGTGCAAATTTTTAGTGATGCTGATGCTGCAAATTTTGCGGCACAGTTTCAAGAAAAAAACATTGCAAAACCATTATGGCGTTATTTAATTTTTGCAGCTTTGGCATTTTTATTGGCTGAGATTTTATTGTTGCGGTTGTGGAAATCTTAGATTTTCAACATCATTTCTAGTTGTAAAATACGAAAAACATTAGCAATATTTTCTAAAAATTGTTATTTTTGTAAAATTAAAACTTTTAAAACTATGCTTGGCAATTTAGATAACGAAGTAATTTTTAAAAAAGCATTTACAGATAAAACGGTATTTAAGGCTTTTGTGCATGATATTTTAGGAATTGAAATTGAAGTAGATATCATAGAAACTGAGAAGAAATTCAAGCCTAAGATTGGATATATTGATTTTGAACTCGACATTTTCGCTGAAAGTATAGATAAAAGAGTGTGCATAGAAATTCAACGAATTGAATATGACATTCATTTCGGCGGAATGCCGCCCAACAGCTTTTTACACTATTTTCTGATGCTTATTGCGGAACAACAAAAAAATAGTAAAGAATATGCCATAGAAAGGACTGTTTATGTGATTGTAGTTTTGACTGCACCTTATAAAATTAGTGAAAAAAATGGTAAACCTGTTCTTGATGAGGTTTTACTAATAAATCTAAATCCACAAACTTTACAGGGTGAAGTGCGAGATTTGTATGGGCATCAATTCGTGTGTTTAAACTCCAATCACCCAAATGATGAAACGCCAAAACAAATAAGAGATTGGTTAGATTTAATTTATCAGTCTATTCACAATCCAGAAAACCCTATTTTGAATACCAAAAATAAAGGTATCAAAAAAGCAGTAGAATTAATAAGTTTTGAAAACTTAACACCCACAGAAAGAATGCACGCCAAAAATAAAGAGGCTGCAAAAATTGTGATAGCAACAACAAAAGACGAGGGCAAACGAGAAAAAGCTATTGAAATTGCTAAAAATCTACTGCAAACGATGCTTTCTAATATAGAAATAGCAAAATATACGGGGTTAATGGTTGAAGAAATAGAGGTATTAAGAGCAGAGCAGGGTTAAATAAATGATATTTAGTGATCTTAGTATTTGCTAATGTTGTGTTTTCTATAAACCATTCCTAAAACTCCCCAACCTCACACTCACCACCAAAATATCATCAACTTGACTTCTTTTCCCATCTTTTATCCAATTTTCTATCGTCAAATCTAAAATTTCTTGTTGTGATTTCATGTTTTGTTCATGATTTTGCAATAATAATTCTTTTAACCTTTTAGACATGAATTTGCCCTTTTCATGACCTCCAAATTGGTCTTTGTACCCATCTGTAAGTAAATAAAGTGTTGTATCTTCTGTGATATTGATGTGATGTTTTGTAAAACTGCGAGTCTTTTCGTGCTGATTTCCACCAATAGCCACTCTATCGGCTTTTACTTCTTCTAATTTATGGTTTTGTATGTAATAAATAGCATTCATTGCACCTGCATATTCTATTTTTTGTGCAATCTTATCTATTAAACACAATGCAATGTCCATTCCATCATGATTATTAGTTGTGCTTTGTTTTAGAGTTCGTTGAATATCTTTGTGTAATATTTCTAAAATCTTTGCTACATCAAAAATTTCTTGTTTCTCAACAATATCAAACAATAGTTGATTGCCTATCATGCTCATAAAAGCCCCAGGAACTCCATGTCCTGTGCAGTCTGCCACACCCAAAATTATCTGCCCATTATCTAATTCGTGCAACCAATAAAAATCTCCACTTACAATGTCTTTTGGTTTGAAAAGAACAAAACTATTATCTATACCAAATAACTCATCAAATTTTTCTTGTAATGGCAACATCGCATTTTGTATGCGTTGGGCATAATTAATGCTTGCAGTAATATTATGATTTTTTTGACTAATTAAATTATTTGCTATCTGTAAATCATTGGCTTGATTTACTATTTCTTGCTTTTGATTAGTTAATAAATAATTTGCTTTTCGTTTTTGATAATAACTAAAACTTAAAACCCCTAATAATATAAGAATAAATAAAACAACTGTGTAGCTAATATTTTGGATTAATTGCTGTTTTTCTCCTTCCTTTTTGTGTAATTCCTCATTTTTTGTCAATAAATCTATGCGAGATTTGTCAATAGCTTTGTTAATTTGTTGATTTTCTATCAAAATTTTACTTCTATTTAAAGCTATTTCTTTAATTTCATTTTCCTTAGTAAGTAATGAAAGTTGTGTGGCATTTTGTTGGCTAAGAATAGTTTGTTTGCTAAGCAATAAACTACTAATTTCATTGTCTTTTTCTAATAAAGCTATTTGTGCTTGTCTTTTAGCTATCTCATATGTGTTTTGTAGTCCTGATATTTTACGCACACTTTCCTCACTTAGCAAACTATCTTTCAAATTTGCTTGCAATTCTTTGTAAAATAATGCTGAATCCCATTGCTTATTTTGCTTGTGTGTTTCTGCCAAATCTCTATAAATTCCTTGTGTTAAAGTTTTAGTTTTTGATACCTGCGAAATTTTTATGGCTTGGTGAAAATAGAATAATGATGAATCTGATTTATTCAAAAGATGATAGGCTTTTGCCAGCCCAGAATAATTTAAGGGATTTTTTTGATTTAATTGCTGATTGATTACAATACTTTTGCGAATATAAGGTAATGCTTTATCTGCATTTTTTTGAGCCAAATACACATTTGCTATGTTATTGGTATTCAGAGCCACACTCCTCAAATTATTTCGTTTTTCATTAATTTCTAATGCTTTTTGATAATATGACAATGCTTTTTCAAATTCCTTTTTTTCATAATAAATCAAGCCAATATTATTCAGATTTGTGGTTGCTAAAATATTTTTCGTCTTTTCATTAATCAAGTATGACTTCTGATAATAAACCAATGCCTCATCAAAATTATTCTGATTTTTATAAACTAAACCCAAATTATTATAAAGCACTGCCAACCGAGATTCATCATGTAAGTTTTCAGCAATTTTCATAGACTTCAAGTACCAATTTAGTGCATCTACATAATTGCCTTTAACCAAATCAATACTGCCAAAACTGCCAAAACAGTCTGAAACTTCAGCTTGTAATTTTTGTTTTTCAAAAATATTTAAGGCTATTTTATACAAACTATCTGCTATTTGGTGGTTATTTTGTCGCCATGCAATCAATCCCAAACGATAAATAGCAACGCCTTCACCACGCTTATAATTCAATTTTTTAGATAAAATAATACTTTTTTGGAGATATTCATCTGCTTTTTTTACATCTGATGCTAAATAATTATTAGCTAAATAATTGTAATTATTTACACGATTTGTATCATTCGTATTTTTTTGCAATAACTGTAACACACTATCTATCTTTGCCGTTTGGGCAGATAGATGTGTCATAGAGTTAAATAAAAAAAAGCAGATAGTTAATGCAAATAAGAACCTCATATTCATTTATTCCATAAAATATTGATTTTACAAAGCTAACATAGATTTATGTAATTTTACACTAAAATCTTACATATAAAAGTAAATAAGCACCAGATTAAAATTATTTGTATATTTTATGTTTTGACATAATAACGTCAGATTCTTCGCAAGCTCAGAATTACAAAGTTAGATTTATAAACTTATAACTAACTTTGTAATTGTTTGTAAGTTTTGATGCGGAAAACCTGATGATTCTAAGGTTGATAAATCATATTTATTACTTAGCTTTACAAAAATTTTTAACAAAATAAAACTAAAATGTCTTTTAAAGTCCTCAAAATCAATACAATAAATACTGAACTTTCCGAAATCTTAGAGGCTGAATTATCGGCTGTTGGTTTTGATGTATTTCTCGAAACTGAAAATGGTTTTGAAACCTCTATTGAAATTCAAAATTTTAATGAACTACAAGTTACAGAAATTTTAGCAAAGTATCAAAATTTAGCACCTTACACATATACAATAGAAGAAGTAGAAAAGGAAAATTGGAATGAACTTTGGGAACAAAATTTTGAACCTATCGTAATAGCAAATAAGTGTTTGGTTCGTGCAGAGTTTCATGTCATTGCCGAAAAATATGAATATGAACTTGTTATTACACCAAAAATGTCTTTTGGAACAGGTCATCATGCCACAACTTCGTTGATGATAGAACATTTATTAGAAAATAACCTCAAAGATAAAACTATTGTTGATTGCGGTTCTGGAACAGGAATTTTAGCAATCATGGCAATGAAGTTAGGTGGAAAATCAGCCATAGCTTGTGATATTGAAGATTGGGCAGTAGAAAATACCATAGAAAATGCAACCAGCAATGGTGTCTTGGTTTCAGCAATTCAAGGCACTGCACAAAATTTAGTACATTTAAAGCCCTTTGATGTTGTAATTGCCAATATTCAACTCAATGTTTTGGTAGAAGAAATGCCAATTTATGCTGAAATGATAGCCGAAAATGGTTTGTTGTTATTGAGTGGTATTATTTCCGAAAATATTTCAATATTGGTAGAGGCAGCTAAAAAATATAATTTTACAGTCAATATAATTAAAGAAAGAAATAATTGGGCAGCCATAAGTTTACAAAAGTAATAATAAAGATGGAACACATAGAAAATTTTGATAAAAAAGTTTTGGCAGCAGGCTATCTTATTCACAGAACTTTGCCACAGGATTTGAAAGAAGAAGATGCTCATTATTTTCGTCATGAGTATAATATTGCTATTCCTGACTGCCAAATTTTTGTCTTTCACAATGCTTATTATTCTGAAGATGCAGTGATTTATACCAATAAATTACGATTGGTAGAAAGGTCAGTTGTTGATAAAGAATGGATAGATAAATTTAGGTTGCGATATGCTTTATCTAATTTTGTTAAGAAGTCAAAATATATTATTGATGACAATAATTATTATTTGAGTGTTATTGATTTGTGGTCATCAGGTTTTGCCCATTGGATTTTGGATTCTTTGCCACGTTTATATGCAAGTCGTGAATTACATAAAGATTGTTATTTAATTTTGCCCGAAAGTCATAACCAAGGTTATATTTTAGAAACCTTAAAAATGTTTCAATTTAAGGGAATTAAGTTTTTTCCGAAACAAACTTATTGCAAAATTAAAAATTTAGTTCTTGTTACACATGCAGCTCCGCAGGGAAGTTTGCATGAAGAACTTAGTCAAGGTTTGAGGCAATATGCATGGAATTATTGCAAAACAACAGGTTTAGATAATTTTAGTCGAGGCGAAAAAATTTATATCAGTCGCAGCAAAGCACCCAAACGCCATGTTTTAAACGAGGAGGAAGTTGTAAAAACTGTTATTGAATTAGGTTTTACTGTGATTAATTTTGAAGATTATACAATTTTTGAACAAATGGCTATCATGAAAAATGCAAAATATGTCGCAACTTTGCATGGTGCAGGAGTTTCAAACATGATTTTTATGCCATCAAATACACATTATTTGGAAATTCGCAGAAAAGGCGATACTCATAATAATCACTTTTTTGCATTAGCTTCTGCCATGAAAATCAATTATTGGTATCAATTAGCAGATTTTAAAGCCTCACCGAAAGCCGATGGCAAAAGTTTTGATTTAATGATGGGAAATTATTATGATGTAGTTATTGATGTTGAGGAACTGAAAAGCATTTTGAATAAAATGATGGCAAAAGGTGTTAAGGAAGTATAAAGTATTTATTTGGTATTGTGATTTCGTACGTTGGCAATGGTGCTTTTTGCACCTTGACAATCGTATGAAATCTACTTTTACGCTTGTCAAGATGCAAAAAGCACCATTGCCAACGTACAAGACTAGTTTTACTGCCTTCACTCCAAATACTTCACTATTTCCATTTCAATTCTCCGATTTTCTCTATGCGAACTATTATCACAACGCACGCCATTTACACAACGATTTTTTAATTCTTTTTCTCCTAAACCTTTGGTTATCAACTGTTTATGTTTAATACCTTTTGATTCTAAATATCGTGCTATTCGGGTTGCACGTTTTTCAGTCAGCAATAAATTATACATATCATCACCTCTTGCATCACTATGTACTTCAATTTGTACTAAGGCATGAGGATTTTCTCTTAAAGTCATAAAAATCTGTTGCAAAGCTATATGACTTTTAACATCAATAGAATCTGAATTAATATCAAAATTTACATCATAAAACAGATAAGTTTCTGACTCTTGGAAAATGCGAATCGGTATATCCACACGTACAATTTCATTCATTCGTTTACCAAGCATAGATATTTTGGTGTCAGGTGTTGCTAAATAGCCTTGTTGAAAGCCAAAAAGTAAATATTCTGCCTCATCTAAACCAATTTGAAAAGAACCATCTTTCTCGGTCAATAAAGTTAAAGAGTCATTTGTACTTAAATTTATTAGCTGTACCTTAATTTCTTTTGTAATTTGGACAGTATCGTTGATAAATTTGCCTTGCAAAATATATTTAGAAACTTCCCTATTTTGAAAATAAGTGGTAATGTTTTTTTCGGTAGCAATAGTTTTTGTTTGTTTTGCTACTTTGCGTTTTGTTGTTGGAGTTTGCAATAAAATTTTAGGTAATTGCAATTTATTGATTTTCACTTCATAATCTAAGGCAACGTCTTCTGACGCAATACCAATGCCATCTATTTGACAAAAACTTCCCATAAAAGGTTTAGAAATAATCACACGAATAGACTTGACAAAGTAATCTGTTTTTTTATAGAGAATTACGTGAGAAATTTTAGCTTTTAATCGCAAGCTAAAATCGTAGTTTTCATTAATATGATAAACATCTTGTTCTTTACCTTCTTCATCTTTGAGTATGATTGTTTTTAAACCAATACCTAAATTTTCGGCAATAAATACTTTCCGAGTTCTTATTGCCTCATCAAAAATAACTTCTATACTTGTTTCAGTGAAGTTTTTAGGAAATTTTACCGTCCATGCTTCTGGACTTGGCTTGTCCATTGGCGTTACATCAGGTTGTCCTAATGTTTTTTTAGGGCTAAATGAATTGCCATCATTTTCATTTGAACATACTTTTATAGTATTTGCCCACTGAATTTGTGTATTTTGTGCATTTATCGAAACACTGGGCAAGGAACAGAAACTAAATAATAAAAATAATATGGGTATTATTGATGAATACAAATTATTTTTTAGCAAAAAACATATCTTCATAGTAAGCCTCCTTATTATTCAAGTAAACAATAACCTCGTGCCAACCTGTGGCTTCAACAGAAAAAGATTGCATATTTTTAATTGTTGCATGTGGTGCATTTTTTTCATACGCTACTTTACCAGCATAAGCACTTACTAAATTTCCATTTGGCAGTTTACAAGCCACTTTTACAGGCAATTCTATATTTTTTAACTTACTACCATCTCTGCTTATCACAACCGTAAATGTAATTTTATTGGCTTGCGATGAATCGGCTGTTAAATTAATGGTAAAATTGCTATGATAATCATCTGCCAAATATGTGCCACTACGATTAAATTTCGTTTTCCAACGGTTTATCTCTCTGGTTGAATAAGCCAACATTTTTTCCAAATTACCCATTTTATCATGGTTCAAAACTCTTTCTGATGATAAAACAGACATCAAAGAATCATACATTTTGGTTACAGACACGCCACTATTGCTAATATTTGTATTTTGAGTAGCCATACTTTCGGAGGTAATTGGCATGATTATTTTCTCCAACTTACCAAATTTATCTTTTACTTGTTCTATTTTATTTTTAGCTAACAATTCTAATACATCTTGTAATTGCTGTTTGGCTTGCAAATATTTCTCCTCTTTCTTGCTTGCACGACTTTGCCACAACGCAACTTCTGCTTTTAGTCTTTCATAATCTTCATTATCAGCCATTTTTTCTTTGGGCTGTTCTGTTTTATTTGAAGCTAAAATGATAGTTTCTTTAACTTTTTGAGGGTTTTGCGATGTTTGCTGATTAATTTCTACTTGCTTTTTGAGCAAATTTACCTGTGTTTTCTCATATTCAAGTTGTTTTAAAGCATCATCAAGCATCAATCTCTGGTTGATGATTTTATCTCTGAAAAATGCGATATTTTCGGTGTTCTCTTTGTCTTTTGAACAACTTAAATTAGCAAATATTAAAGCTAGTAAAATAATTGGTCTAAATAGTTTCATTTTTATCATATTTGTGAATATTTGCAATCTTTTTAAATGTAAAATTAACTTTGTAAGTAATTTTAAAACTTACAACTACTTGTGAGGTTGTTTTTCTGAAATCTCCAAATACATAATTAAGCCCGCAGAATTGTTTTCTACCAAATCAACAGCAATAGAATCACCAAGATTTAAAGCAATAAGGCTTTTTAAGTAATTATCTAATGTTATTTTTGAAGGCTGTCCAGAAATGACAGTATGTGATGTTGTTATTGAATGACGTACTAAAATAACTTGTTTTTTATCCTCAAAACATTGTAATAACTGTTCCGATAAAACTTCTTTATCAATAATATTATCAACTTTTGCTAACTGATTAAACATTTTTTGTACATATTCTTTTGTACACTGTTCAGGTGTAATGTCATCAGCCATTGTTCTTCTTATACCTTTATTGGCATAATCAAAAGCAAAAACATCAATTATGGCAAGTAAAGCAATAAGAATTGCTAAACTTATATAACCACTTATAGGAGATAATTTACGTAAAAACATAAAATACAGTCCAAGCACAATAATAAGATTAATTATAACAAATGATAAAATAATTAAAATGGTCATTTTGATTATTGTATTAAAGAAATGTCTTAACTTAAATAAGTTTTGACTAATAAAGGTAAGTTGGTGTTGATTAAAATTGTCAGGATTATAATAATATAATACAAAAGTAATGTATAAGATGTAAAAACAAAAATAACATATACTTTTTTGTTTTATTAAATCTATTTTTGGTTTAAATTATTTTTAAAAGGCAATAAATAACCTAAAAACAGCCCAAGTAATAGTGGCATTGGTGAAAGTGTTGTATAAATAAGGTCTTCTGAGATGCGATATAGTGATAATAAGCCTGTTATTTTATATAAAATAATGAACAATACAGCAAAAAATAGTAGACTAATTATAAATATTGTAACCCAAATGGTTAATTGTTTATTAGTAAAATATAAATATAATATGCTGATAATCAAAACACTATGGATAAAGCTATAAATTATAGTATCTATCCAAGACATAAATATTGTAAAAATATTTGTATAACTTACATTATAACTAAAATGTGCTTGTGTAAATTGTGAGTTATCAAATAGTATAGTTAACAAAAATGTAATATAGTTTGTAAAAGTTACACGATAAAAACCTAACAATAAAAATAATATTAATAGTAGTAAGAGCAGAGTTTTTTTTAAAATATTCATATTGTTAGTCAGGATATGGGTTAAATTCATAACAATATTTATGACAATTATAGCCAATAATTTGAAACCATATTTTATTTAAGTAGATTTGTGCTATTCATATAATTAGACAAAATCTTGGCAAAATTAAACTATTTCGTATAATTTTTGTTACAAAAAGAAAAACTTACTACAATGACTTTTGAATTACCTAAATTAGCGTATGCGTATAGTGCCTTAGAGCCACATATAGACGCAATGACTATGGAAATCCACCATAGCAAACATCATAATGCATATATTACTAACCTAAATGCTGCGATAAAGGATACTGAAATGGCAAATTTGTCATTAGAAGATTTGCAAAAAAATATCAGCAAATATCCTGCACCAGTCAGAAATAACGGCGGTGGACATTATAACCACAGTTTATTT
The DNA here is from genome assembly GCA_043748455.1 of Cytophagales bacterium. Taxonomy (GTDB): domain Bacteria; phylum Bacteroidota; class Bacteroidia; order Cytophagales; family Thermoflexibacteraceae; genus JAAFKA01. The sequence goes on along the minus strand of JAYTNF010000249.1, from coordinate 9,560 downwards.
TGGACAGTGCTTTCACCAACGGGTGGCGGTGAACCAACAGGCGAATTAGCAACAGCTATCAACGCAACTTTTGGTTCTTTTGCAACTTTTAAAGAAGAATTTGCAAAAGCTGCAACAACTCGTTTTGGCTCAGGTTGGGCTTGGTTGTCTGTAAGTAATGGCAAATTAGTGATTTCTTCTACGCCAAATCAAGATAATCCCTTAATGGACGTGGCAGAAGTAAAAGGTACGCCGATTTTAGGGCTTGATGTTTGGGAACACGCATATTATTTAAAATTCCAAAACCGCAGACCAGATTATATAGGTAGTTTTTGGAATGTTGTAAATTGGACAGAGGTTGCAGCAAGATTTCAAGCAGCAAAATAATTTTAGTTATCTATAAATTTTAATAAGACTTATCAATTTTTTGCAATTTGATAAGTCTTATTTTTTGTAGTGATATTTAAGTAATTACTTGCCAAGTTGCCTTTTGAGTTCCTCCATTTGTTTTCGCAGTTCATTAAGTTCTTGGTCTTTACCTTGCAATTCTTGGTCTTTGACTTGAATTTCTTGGTCTTTGACTTGAATTTCTTGTTGTGATTTTAAATATTTTTTTTGTATTTCACCAAACATGGCATCGAAACTTCTAACAGCTTCCTGCTCTATTTCTAATTGCTTACGTTCTTTGGGGTCAGTGCCAACAAAATGCAAAATCTCTGTGATAATTCTCAATTCCTCTGTATCAAGTAAATGTGCAAAATCTTTGGTAATTTCTTTGTCATCTGCAAAATTAACTTGTTCAAAAATACTTAGCAATTTGTCCAAACGAGTTTGATAACGGTCTGTAATTCGTGGAACTTGCACCACAAAACTGTCATGTGTAAGTTTTTCCACAAATGCACTTTTTTTGTCAAGTCTGGTATTTGTAATTAAATCTATATAATTTCGTTCTACTTTAATGCAAGGGCTTTCTACTTCGGGTAATTTGAAACCCAAAATATAAATGGTTGTGATTGGCAAAACGATATTCTCGTTATTAATCAAATCTTCTTTCTTATATTGTTCCGCCAAATAATTGCGAAAACGCATGACATCAATCAGCTTTTGTGCTTTCTGAATTTCTATCAAAACTTTTTGATATTCTCCCGTTTCTGTTTTAATTGTAGCTAAAAAGTCTAAACGAAACAAACCAATGTCGAGATATGACTGAATATCCAGCCGAACTGCCTCTTTAACTGTTGGTTTTGTAAGGTCTAAGTTTTTGATATAGCTAAATTCTTGTGGCTTAACTTCAACACTTTCAATAGCTTGTCCTAAGATGGTGCTAATAAAAAATTTAGCAACTTTGTTATTTTCCATCAGTCGTTTGAAAACAACATCATAGATTGGATTGGCAATAAGCATTATATTTCGAATTTATATTTATACAAAGTTATAAATTATTTGTGATATTTGTTGTATTATTGTTGTATTAAATATATACCAACATATTTCACAAATCATATTTTATTCCAAATGAATATTCAACAACTCTTTGATTTTCAACAGTTTACGCCTGAATTTGCAGAGAATATTACAAAACAACTCATTGCAAATAGCCAAGTAAATTTAGAAACAATTTATGCAATTCCTGCCATGCAACGCAATTTTAGTAATACATTAGTTGCTTATGATGATATATTAAATGAACTTAGCAATGTGGCATCAGTTGAGTTTTTATTGTTTTGTACTTCGCCTGATGAAAGTTTGAGACAAGTTTGTAATGAAAATTCGCAAAAAATACAGCAATTTAGTTCTGAATTGGTCTTAGATGCACAACTTTATGAGGCAATAAAGCAATATGCAAGCACAGAAGAAGCTAAAAATTTACAAGGTTATCAACAAAAAATGTTGCAAGAAGTGCTAAGAGATTTTCAGCAAAATGGTTTGGCGTTGCCAGAAGAACAGCAAACTATTTTGAAAGATTTGCAAAGTCAATTAATAGTGTTGTCGAGTGAATTTCAGAAAAATACTTCTGAAATTACAGACTTTCTCATGGTTAGTGAAACTGAAATGGCAGGTTTGCCAGAAGACTACAAAAAGCAACACAAAATTCATGAAAATAATCACGAAAATAATCATGAAAATAATAACGAAAACAACTATAAAATTGATTTGAGTTATCCTTCTTATTTGCCTTTTATGCAATATTCTGAAAGTGAAGATGCACGTAAAGCCTTGTCTTTCAAATACTTAAATCGTGCTGCTGATAAAAATCTTGATGTTTTGCAAAAGGTTTTGGTATTACGAAAACAAGTGGCAACAATGCTCGGATTTCCTTCTTATGCGGCACAATGTCATAGCAATTTGATGTCAAAAACACCACAAACTGTTTGGAATTTTGAGTTAGATTTGGTTGAAAAAGTAAGAGTAAAAGCTAAAATTGATTATCAAGAATTATTAGCTTGTAAGAACGAATATACCAAAAAAAATCATACAATTATCAATTCTTGGGAAACAGGTTTTTATCGCAATATTTTATTAAAAACAAAATATAATATTGATAATCAAATAGTTAAGCAATATTTTGAAGCTAATAACGTATTGCAAGGAATTTTTAATATTGCTTCAAAATTATTTGGAATTGAGTTTATTGAGCAAAAAAATATTACAACTTGGCATGAAGAAGTCCGTTTTATTGAGGTAAAAGAGCAAGGAAAATTAATTGGAAAAATGTATTTAGATTTGTTTCCACGTGCCAATAAATATAGTCATGCAGCTTGTTTTCCCTTAATTTCGGGTAAAGAACTTTCGGGTAAAAATATTTCAGAAAATAACAATTATCAAACACCTATTTTGGCTTTGGTTTGCAATTTTCCACCTGCCACAGCCGACAAACCTTCATTGCTTACACATAATGATGTGGAAACTTTTTTCCATGAATTTGGTCATGCATTGCATGTTTTATTGACAACTTCGCCTGTTTCCATGTATGCTGGCACAAATACCAAACGAGATTTTGTAGAAGTTCCATCACAATGGTTTGAGGCTTGGGCATGGAATTATGAGGCATTAAGTTTGTTTGCAAAGCATCATGAAAGTGGAGAAGTTTTACCAAAAGAATTATTTGATAAAATGTTGGCAACCAAGAACTTAGGCTCAGGTTTATTTGCACAATCGCAGTTATTTTATGCTATTTATGATTTGACTTTGCATGACACTTACCAACCAGAAAATGAGGAAAATAGCGAAAATACGACTGATATTTTAAAGAAATTGCAAAACAATTACACACAATTTCCTTATACAGAAGGCACACATTTTCAAGCTGCTTTTGGGCATTTGATGGGTTATGCGGCAAGTTATTATGGTTATATGTGGGCAAAAGTTTATGCAGAAGATTGTGCTGCAAAGTTCGAGGAGCATGGCATGTTTGATTTGGCAACAGGTAAAAAATTTAGAGAAAGTATTTTGGCAAAAGGCGGAAGCACCGAAGAATTTTCACAAATTGTAGAGTTTTTGGGCAGAGAACCAAATAGCAAAGCATTTTTAAAATCTTTGGGAATATAGAGTTTAATTATGAATTATGAATTATGAATTTTTTTTATGGTTTATACGTCAAAAAAAATTCATAATTCATAATTCATAATTCATAATTCTTTTACAGTTTCCTAAAAACTAATGTTCCAAACCTTTCGTCAGCACTCATAAATTGCTGTAACAATTCATATTGTTGTGGTTTTTGAGTAAAATATTCGTAAGTAACGTCTGTTTTTCGCAATTCTGGTCTGTATCCATAATGTGAATCCCACAAAATTAAGCTGCCTTTTGGTAATTTTTCGGCATTTGCTTCACTAATAGCTTGGACAGGAGTTTTAAAACTGCCTTTTGGTTTGTTTAAATAATAGCTAAACATATCGTGATGATACAATAATTGTGGCTCTCCGTTAGATTTTTCGTATTGTTGATACCAATCCGCAACAATTTTACAAGTTTTGTCTTCTTCTGAAAGTTTTATGGGTTTTAGTGTAATTAAAGTTACAAAAAGCACCAAACCTGCAAAAGAATAGGTATATTGTTGCATAGAAAGTGGAATAATTATTAAAATAGAGGTAAAAAACAACCCAATTAAAATTTTCCAATCACGTTTTTCTTCATCAAACCTCACAAAATTATGTTCGTAAGTCATGTAAACTGCTGCAACAATAGCTAAAAGTGCCAAAGCTGCCAAAATCCATGTTTTGTTTTCTGTGTTCCGCACTTCATCAATAGCTAAGGCTGCAAAAACTGCCACCAAAGGTGCAACAATGACCAAATATCGCAAATTTCCAGCACTTGAAGGTCCTATTGGAAAAGACTGAATATTGAAAATGCAATACATTCCGAAATATAAAATTATTGGCAAAAATGCTATGTAATTAGGGTGTTTCTGTTGTGTAATTTTTGCGGCAATGTATGCAACAAATAAAGGAACACAAATAGAACCATAAATGACTGCCGAAAACCTAAAATAATGCTCAAAACCTGCACGTGCGTAGGCATCGCCGATTTTCTGGCTTGTTCCTAAAATTGTGTGCAATAAATATAGAAAATCTCCCGTCAATGCCATGCCCCAAAAATTATGAATTAATGGAAAAACAGACAATAAAATGGCTGATAAAAACTCTTTTTTATAAGCAAACCACACAAAATATAACGCCAAAATTGGATAAAATTCTTGGCGAATAAAGCAGATATAAGAGGCAACTAAGGCAGATAAAGTAAATTTATTGCACAAATACAAGTAAACAACCAAAATTAACAAAAATGCAGAAATTAATTCGGAATAATTACGAAAAGCAAGGGCAGCCCAAAGAGGTTGAAAAGCTAAGAAAATGAAAGCCAATAGCGGAATTTTGCTACCTAATTTTTCAGCTACACGATAAGCAAAATAGCAAGAAAATGCAGAAAATAGACAATTTAGCAACATGACTACATTTTTGCCGAGCAAAGCAGGAAGCACATAAATAAATTTATAACCAGGTTTTTCCCAATTTCCGATAATATTATTAGGATTATTCCAAAAATTAAGCATCGAAACATAATGTGCAGCCTCATCTTGTTGGTAAAATCCAGTAGAAGTATTTGAAAAGATGAAGTAAAAAGCCACCAATATCAATGTCAAACCATATAAAATGGTATCAGAAACCACAAAAGGTTGATTTGTTGGCGTTGTAACAGATTTTGTATCAATAGGAGTTATTTTATTGGCTGTTTGTATTGTTTTTGCCATGATATTTTGAGAATCAAAAGTTAAATGCTAATAAAAGTTGTAATGAAGAGCAAAAGTAATGAAATTGCTAAAAGTTACAATCTTTTTGAAAATTATACTTCTTGGAATCAAGTTTGGGTTGTGGTTTGAAATGAGAAAATCAAAATCTTTTTTTTAATGTACCTTTATGTTATTCACAAAGACAATCTAAAAATAATACTGTTGCAAATGCTAAATAGGTGGCATCTTTTGAAAGATGCCACCTATTTAGCATTTGTAACAAAGTAACCTAACAAATTAATCTACATTATCATGCAAAAACCGATTTCCGCCCAACAGTTCGTTGTCTTCTGTCAATTTTGTGCGTGAAAGTTGTGGTAGAGAAGCATCTACAACCTCGACCAATTTTACATTTTTACGCATGTATGCAGGAATATCACGTTTTTCTTGCAATTCCTCATTGCTCAAATCATGAATAGATTTTAAACTTTCCATTTTTTGTTTTCGCAATTCGTATTCCTTATCTAAAACCTTTTTTTTTTCTTCTGAACTTGTGTGATATTCACCTTCTAAGGTGTGAACAATTTTTTCAGGTTTTGTTATTGGTGGCGGAATTATTTTTTTCGGCGTTGTATCAGCTTCTTGGTTTGGGTCAAAAAACTCGTCAAAATTATCATAAACTACTTTTACTTTTTCGTTGATAACTTTATTGTTCTCTAAATCAAACTTTTTTTTAATAACTTCCACAGGTTTTTCTGAAAAACCAGTCGCAATAATCGTAACATTTACCGCATTGCCTAATGTTTCATCAAAAGCATTACCATAAATAACCTCAGTATTATCACCAGTTTGTTGTTGTACATATGTAGTAATTTCTTCAAATTCGTCCATTTTGAAATTATCCTCGTCAGCAAATGCAATATTTAAAAGTACAAATTTTGCCCCATAAATATTAGTATTGTTTAATAATGGTGAATTTAATGCAGCTTCAACAGCTTTTTTAGCTCTGTTTTCGCCTTCCGCAGTTGCAGAACCCATAACAGCCACCCCAGAATCTTTCATCACAGTCCGCACATCTTCAAAATCCACATTCCACTTTCCAGAAACTGTAATAATTTCTGCAATAGATTTCGCAGCCTTTGTCAGCACATTATCAGCTTGCACAAAAGCCTCTTTCATGGTCATGTTGCTGAACAATTCTTTGATTTTATTATTCAAAATAATCAAAACCGTATCACAATGCTTGCGAAGTTCTGTTAAACCATCTTCTGCACGTTTCATTTTTGGCGTACCTTCAAAAGCAAAAGGCATAGTAACAATTCCGACTGTTAAAATCCCCATTTCTTTCGCAATTTCTGCAATCACAGGAGCAGCACCTGTACCTGTTCCGCCACCCATTCCCGCAGTGATAAACACCATACGTGTGCCTGTAGAAAGCATTTGTTTCAGTTCCTCTTTGGTTTCGATAGCTGCATTTTTGCCTTTTTCAGGGTTTGCCCCTGCACCCAAACCTCTCGAAAGATTTAAACCTAATTGTACTTTGTTTGGCACAGGACTAATTTCTAAGGCTTGGGAATCTGTATTGCATACAAAAAACTCAACCCCTCTAATGCCCTGACGAAACATGTGATTTACTGCATTGCTGCCTCCACCTCCCACACCTATTACCTTGATAATAGAACCTTCGTTAGTAGGATTTTCAAATTGATATCTTGCCATAGTTGTTTTTTAGCTTACTGATATAATAAGTTGTAAATTTTAAGTTGTAAATTCTAAATAATTTCACTTGCTATTTATTTCTAATTTAGAACTTAGACTTTATAACTATTTTAGTATTTTCTATTTTTATCATCATCTTCATAATCATCAATCAAAAAGCTTTTAGCTTTATCAATTAATGAACTGAAAAAATCGCCGTTATTTTCTGTTCCTTTTTTCGGAGTTGCTTGTGAAATCTGGCTTGTCATACTTGGAGGAAGGAATTTTGCATTACGCAAATAATTTTCTTCTCTTTCGTCAATAGATTTAAAACCTGCCAACACCAAACCCATGCCTGTTGCATACATTGGGCTTTTTACAGCTTCATCTTTTGCCTTTCCTAAAAATTCGTTAGGGTGTCCAATTCTCACATTCAAACCTGTTTTAAGTTCGAATAATTCGCAAATATTTTGTAATTGTGAGCCACCACCTGTTACCACAATACCACCTGCTAACTTATTTGCAAAACCCGATTTTGTTAAATCACTATATACCAAATCCACAATTTCCTCCATTCTTGCCTCAATAATATAAGCAAGATTACGGATAGAAATTTCTTTTGGAGTTCTATCTCTCAAACTTGGAATTGAAACCACTTCATTTTCTGGTGCTTCCAAAGCCAATGATCTACCAAATTTAACCTTTAATTGTTCTGCTTGCTGCTGCATAATAGAACAACCTTGTTTAATATCAGAAGTAATAATATTGCCACCAAAAGGAATTACAGAAGTATGGCGAATAATTCCATCGCAAAAAATAGCAATATCCGTTGTGCCACCACCAATATCAACAAGAGCAACGCCTGCTTCTTTTTCTTCATCACTCAATACTGCAAGACTTGAAGCCAATGGTTCAAGAATCACACTTTCAACTTCCAAATCAGCCAACTGCACACACCTCCGCAAATTGCGAATAGCATTAATATTTGCAGTAATAATATGAAAATCTCCTTCTAATTTAATACCAGCCATGCCAATTGGGTCTTTGATATTTTCCTCATAATCCACTGTATAATGTTGTGGAATTACGTGAATAATCTCATTCCCTGGTTCTGTAACAATGCGGTACATATCATTTGTAAGACGATTTACGTCATCAAGCGTAATTTCTTCCTCATCAGTTTTACGAGTAATACTTCCGTGATGCACAGAACTACGAATATGTTTGCCTGCAATCCCCACATTGACAACTTTGATGTCGATACCAGAGTTTTTTTCTGCCTCCTCAACAGCCAACTTAATAGCTTCGGTGGTTCGGTTAATATTGGCAATAACGCCATCTTTTACACCATCAGAAATGGCTTTTCCCATTCCCAACACCTCTAATTTTCCGTATTGGTCAAGCCTACCAACTATTGCACAAACTTTGGTGGTACCAATATCAAGTCCTACTACAATTTTTTCTTGCTGCATAGCTGCGATGTTATGTTTTAATGCTGATTTGACGATTAGCTGAATAATAAATTTATAAAAATAAACCTATGAAAGTAAACCTCTTTAAGTTATATTTTGGGCTATAAAATTCTCGATGTATATTGTTAATTTTTTCATTAACAACAATTTATAAAGAAAAATTAAAGTCTTTATCTACATAAAAGACTTTAAAAATCTTATTATCAATATCTTAGCTAAAACAATTTTATTGTTTTTCCTTATTTGCAAAAATTGAAAAAAAAAAACTAATAAGTTAATTTTTTTTTATATTTTTTTTTAACATTTTTTTATACTGATAGTTAAACTTTAACTTATTATATTTAAAATATTGATAATCAATGCTTTAATAATATTATAAAAAATAATAACTTTAACACTATTTTACAATATATTATGGGTTATATGTATAAAAAATATAAATTCTAATTTTGGGCGGAACTTAAACTTATAGTTTTTTTCTGTAAATAGTATTTTTTAGAAAAAAAATTATAAGTTTGTTTCATAATATTGAGTAGTTTTATTAAAAAAAAATGTTCTATTTGATACTATAATAAATATATCATTATATTTGTGAAAAGATAAAAGTTGAAGCTTCCATGACAAGTGACGAGAAAAAAGCCTTTCTACTCCTAAAAAGTGTCATCTTCCATTATCATGGATTAGATGAAGACGAGGAACGGATTTTACAAGATACAGCAACCGAACTAAATGCACAAAGTGAGTTGGTTTGGGCTAATGCTTTTATAGAAGAAGACCATTTCAATGCTTTTGATAGAGCAAGAGATTTTTTGCGTAGTGTTGGTGAAAACTTAGATAAATCTGCAAAATTACGATACATCACATTGGTTTGGCAATCAAATGAACATAAGGGTTATATTTCAGAAATGGAAGCTATGGCAATGTTAAGGGTAGCTGAAGATTGGCATGTGGAAAAAGAACTAATAGCGATGATAAAAACCTAAGTAATAAATTTTCCAATAATGTCATACCAAACCCTCCGAGAAGAAGAATTAAAAAACCGTATAGGTGAAGTTTACTTTGTAGGTTTTGATTACAAAACCATCATTGGTAATATTGATTTTTGCGTTACAACACCAAAAGAATTTGGCGAAATTGAGTCCTTACTTTGGGCAGAAGCTAAAAAGGGCAGTTCAGATATT
>JAYTNF010000248.1:0-8809 GCA_043748455.1 Cytophagales bacterium | reverse complement strand
AGTAATTTGTCCATTCATTGTAATCGCAGATTTGCCCATAGTTCCCTCATATTTTTCGAGGTTCATGGCTTGAGGTGTAAATGTAACTTCTGCGTTTTTTATCGTAATACCTTGATGTAAGTCTTTGCTTGAAAACGTAAAATTTGATAAACTCATAGTTCCAGAAGTTGGCAATTTATCATACTTTTTTGCTTTTGCTTCTGACAATTTACCTGCGGTTTTGATGTCTGCAATGAGATTTCCTGATATTTTTTTATCTGTTAAAGGATATATTTTTGTCATTTTATCCAAATCCATTTCTCCTTTTATAGCAACATTGTATGTAATATCATTGAGATTACTAAATTTTCCATTCATTTCAAATGGTTTATTTTGCAATAATAAAGCTAATTTTTCTACAACTACCTCAGTATCAGCTTGTTTTCCTGTTGTATTTTTTACAGTTGCTGAAACAATCATATTTTCCATAGGCATGGCTGGAAATTTATCAGATTTCACATAACCATCACTCAATTTCATGAAAGCATCTATTTTAGGAATTGTCTTTGCAACAGTATCATAGACCCCATTTGCCTTAATTCGTAGTTCATACAAGCCACGTAAGGTTGTGCTGTCAATAGGAAAAATTTGGGTAATTTCTGCTAAATTTACCTTTGCAGTAATGTCGGCATCTATTGGATAATTTTTAAGATTTTGCACCTTAATTCGCCCATTTACAGGATTTGTACCTAATTTCATAGCAAATTTCCGAACATCAATAACTGTATTTGCAGTAACTCCTGTTTTGTTATCCACTTCCATATCTACCAAAACTTCACTCACAGGTGTCGGCAATTTTGGATATTTAAAATAGCCATCATTGACTTGCAACTTTACATTATAGGCAGGCATACGATTTTTTTCGCTATCAAAAATTCCTTTCACAAAACCACTAAAAGCCATTGTTCCTTTTGTTTCCAAATCTTTATAATCTTTGAGATAAAGTGCTGGTATTAAGGAAATTATATTTTTAAAATCTGTTTGTTTTGCTGAAAAATTAATATTCATATCATAACCACCTTTTTCCATCATCATAAAAAATCCGTCAAAACCCATTGCAAAATCATTAATTTGTGCATAATTTTCTTTGAAAGTGTAAGTATTTGTGGTATTCACAATTCCTAAAATCATATCAGCCTGCATACGAACTTTATTGAGATAAGTTGTATTTTCATATTCTGCGGTAAATTTTTCTATGGTTGTTTTAATATTCAAATCAAATTCATCTTGGTTAAAATCTCCCGAACCCGAATGGTTTAAGTTTTCTATCAATACCTTGCTATTCAACAACTTATCGTTATAAGAAATAAACCCATTTTCAATGTTCCATGAATCTACGTCAGCCGAAAATTTCGTTTTTGTGGTATCTGTTGGCGTTTCTGGTTGTGGTTTTGCGATGTCATAATTTGCTTGTCCACTTTTGAGAACTTTTACCATAATTCGAGGCTCTATCAAAGCAATTCCATTAATTTTTATTTCATCACCAAATAAAACGGATTTAAGATTTACCTCAATTTCAAAATTTTTCATTGACAATAAAGTATCTCCTGCAAAAGGTTCTTTGTTGATTATCAAAAAGTTATCTAAGGAAGCCGTAATATTTGGGAAATTTGGGAAAATGGTAACATCAAAATCAGCAAAAGTTACATCTGCATTCACTTTGTCATTAATCTGTTTTTCTATTTCTGTTTTAATTTTGCCTTTCAATAAATTTGGCAATAAAATAAGGGCTAAGGCTACAATAGCCAAAAAGATGCCGCCATAAATCAATAGTTTTTTCATAATTTTTAGTTGTTGGATAGACAAATATAAGAAATAATTTAAAGAGATTTTTTTTTTATGAGATTTTTAATTATAATGTAACTTTTTTTACTCATATTTACGTATTCGATTATATTCTTAGAAATTACATTTTATTAGCTTTTGTAGGATTAAAAATTACACAAAATTAAATAAAGAGTTATGTATCAAAAAATTACGATTATGAAAAAACTATTTATCTTGCTGTTGCTATGTAATTTTACATACCTGCATGCACAAACAGGTCCTGGCGGCGTTGGTAATCCAACAGGGGCAAGCGGGCAACCTCGCAACATTTTATGGCTGCGGGCAGATGTAGGTACAACCCTTATTGGCTTAGGTGTAAGTACTTGGAATGACCAGTCGGGCAATGCCAATCATTTTGGGCAAGCTACTGCGGGAAACAGACCTGTTTTTACAACTGCGGCAGTTAATGGTAGACCTTTGCTGCGTTTTACAAGTGCAAGCAGCCATTTTATCAGTGCTTCAGGTACAGGACTCAATACAACTTCGGCAGTTCCCTTCACATTTTTTGCAGCAACCAATAGTGCTGCTGGTCAAACAAATCCAAAAGGTTTATTTGACTCTGCACCAGGTAATGCAAATGTATTTAGATTTTTCAATGACGGCAGTGGTTCGGGTAATACACCACCTGCAGGTGCTGATAATTCAGTAGAATTTTGGGCTAATAACCCAGCACTCGGTGGTTATACTCTTAATGCTTCTGCACCAAGTATTATAACAACATTAGGAGATTTTAGTGGCATTAATAGAAGATTAACAGCTTTTAAAGATGGTACACAAATTAGAACAGGCACAGGAAATAATGCAGGGGTTATTTTTGCTGCTCCTCAATTTGGGCGGATTAACTCAGGTACACCCTATTTTGATGGAGATATTGCCGAGTCTATTATTTTCAATGGTGTAGCTTTAAATACAGCACAAAGATTGGTTGTTGAAAACTATTTAGGGGCTAAGTATGGTAGAAGTTTAGTGGCTAATGATTATTTTTCTAATGCCAATACTAATGGTGCGACAGGATATAATTATGATGTAATTGGTATTGTAGGCTTAAATACAGGAGAGAAACACTCAAAAAGCACAGGTGGTGGTATTACCATTGAAGAAGATGGTGGCACACTTACTACTGCTACTACACCAAGAACATTTTTTGCAGCCCATAATGGTACAGTTCCAACAGTAACTGCTGATAATATTGGCTCTCTTGGTATTGCAAATAGATGGTCAAGAGAATATTGGATAGAAAAAACGAGTGCAATAAATTACAAAATTACTTTTGACTTTGCTTCTACATTAGGGCTAGCTTGTCCTCCATCTACAAGTCCTACAGATTACACATTGGTTCATAGACCTGATAATCTTATTACAACAGATTTTACAGATGTACCAACCACAGTTTCTATCTCAGGTTCACAAATTACATTTACTGTTAGTGGTAGTGCTATTACAGATGGATTCATAACTATTGCTTATGACGCAGGCAGTCCTTTCACTGGAACTTTATACTCTTATAATCCAAACTGTTTGGGTGGTTGTGATTGGGGGCTTGCTTCAAGCTGGACTTCAGACCCAACGGGAATGACATCTGTCAATTCTGGTGTACCATGTAGTGTTAATGATGTAGTAGTGCGTACTGGACATACAGTTACAATTAGTAATAATGGTGCTATTGGAAAAGATGTTACGATTTCTTCAGGCGGAAAATTAATTACAGGGGTAACAACAGGAAATAAATTTAACAGTTTAAATGGTGCTGGTACACTAAGTCTTTCAGCGGCGGCGGCGGGAACTCCTGTGTTTCCTACACTTGTTACAAATAATCATATCACGACCGCAGGAAGCACAGTAGAATATACAAGCTTAGTAAATATTAATTTACCAACCACGCCAAATGCTTATCGTAATGTAGTAATTTCAGGTGTAGGTATTAAAACAATGCCTGTAAATTACACAATTAATGAAACTTTAAGTGTTGATGCAGGAAGTACTTTAGAAAGTGCAGCCCTAAATTTAACAGTGCTTGGCAATACAACAGTTGTAGGAAATTTATTCAAAGGAAGTGCAGCAGGCACTGTAAGTCTTCAAAACCTAATGATGAATGGTGGAACTATTAATGGTGGTGCCATAGGTACTGTTAATGTTGGTGGCAATCTATCTTTTTCAGGAGGCTCAAGTACCATTGGACAAACTAATTTGAATGTAATAGGAACAACTACCTTAGATGCAGCAAGTACAGTAAATTTCAATTCTAACTTAGGTACAAAAACCTTTACAGGAGCAGCTACCTTAAATGGTTCGTGGACAAACACAGGAAATCAAGCCTTTTCCTTTGGTAATAGTTTTACTGTCAATGCAAGTGCTATTTTAAATGCAGGAACTGCTTGTAATTATAATTTTACAGGTATAGGAAATTTTAATGGCACAATGACAACTTATACCTTACCTATTATGAATGTTACAGGAACCTATACCAATAGTATTCCACAACTTCTTGTAACAGGAGATATAAATATTGGAGCAGGTGGGAAATTAATCAATTCCTCATCTATTGTGCCTCCATATTTTATGGGTTTTAATACCGCAAGACCAGCCCTTGCAAGAATGGACGCAATAGGTGTAAGTAATAATGTAGGAAATACTTTTGTAAATTTGACAAACAATGGAGGAAATAATTTCTATCTAAACAGAGCAGCAGGTACAATTTATACTGTACGTCATACAGATTTACAAACAAATGCCACACCAACTACTGCACAAGCAATTATGGTGCATTTTGGAATAGGAACTTGGACAAATGGTGGTGCGGTAGCTGATGTAGGTAGATTAGTTGTAGGAAGTGGTTTTACAGATGATAATACAATTCCAGCAACAGCTAACACAACGGCTTCTATAACAATTAATCACGAAGCAAGTAATTCAATGTCTTTAACAGCAAATGGTACTAATTTAGGTGTCAGACAATGGGGTGACTATGTCTGGGTCATTAATCCAACAGGAGCTACAATTTCTTATCGCCAACCAGGTAGTAATCTATCTGTTACAGTCGGAGCAGGGAAAATGGATATTTGGACAGGAGGTACTTTATTACGTGATGAAGGCAATTTGACAACAACGGGATTAACTCCAACAGACTTTAAATTTATAATGAACAATGGTACGGGAGTTATCAATTTGTACAATTTTAGAATTGTACCTATAACAATGCCTAAGATTGGAGCAGTAGCAACAATTTATTGTACTTCTTTAACAGCACCTTCTGCAACTTTTAATGTGCCATATACTTTGCTTGCAGATGCAAGTGCAGACACACATTTTAATGCAGGAAATGAAGTTTCTGTACAATTATCTGATGCAGCAGGTGCTTTTGGAACTCCAATAACTATCGGAACATTAATTACAACAGCTACATCAGGAACTATTTCCTGTGCCATACCTGCCAACAGGCAAGGAGCAGCCTATCGTATGCGTATTGTAACTCGTGAGCCAAACATTAATGCAGGGTTTGTAGGGGCAGATAATGGAACTAACATTGTCATCAATGGCTATCGTACCTCACCTACTTTGCCGCAAACATTAGCAGTAGGAGCAACAGGACTTACTCTTTCTGTTACAAGTTTTTCAGGTGGAACTCCAAGTCCTGTACCAACTGCATATCAATGGGCATATACTGTGCCTGGTTCTACGGTAGTTAATAATATTGCAGGAGCAACAGCAGCTACTTATACACCTGCACCACCTTTAACAAGTGTGAGTAATACCTATAAAGTATTTTGTATTTTAACTTCTGCTTGTGGTGCATCTTTTTCTGATGGTATTCAAATTTCTGTAAATTGTAGTGTTACAACAGAGTTAGCTACAAATGGTACATTTTCAACAGTCAAACCTGTTACATATCCACCTGTAGGTACTATACCCGCAGGGCATGTAGATACAGGTTGGGGATTTTCTACACAATATGGTAATCCTACAACAGGGGTGGAAGCACCCGCAACGGTAGATTGTACTGGTGGTGCACCAAGACCTTGCTCTATGTATCCTGAAACAACTTTTGCCATAGGTTTTAGCCCTGCAGATTACCATACAAATTTTTGTAACAATATAACTACACGTAGTCCTAATGTAAATTCGGCACCAGGTTCTACCACTATTCCACAAACAGGTACAGTTGAAGTACAAGCAGGCTCATTGAATATTGTGCGAGGCACAGGGACAAATTTCCAAGCCGATTTAGTAGGTAGTGCTATTTATGTAGGTGTATCACCAAATTCACAAAGAAGTTTAATAACTGCTGTAAATGTAGCCACACAACAAATTACAGTTTTACCTGCCTATACCGCAGCTTTTGCAGCAGGTTCTGATTATAAATACATGCACGGTTCGAGAGTTATTGGTGGTTCGGGAGGTTATTGTTTGGTTGGTAATGGTGCAACAGGTGGTTCTATCAATATTTGGCAACAAAATATTGCCGTAACGCCAAATAGAAATTATGTATTGACTTTCAATGCAGCAAACTTAAATGGTGGTGCATTAGCATTTGCAACATTCTTTAACTGTTTTCAAGTAGGTGCAAACGTAGATAATCCAGGCGTTGAGGCTTGTAACTGGGCAAAATATTCTGTTCAGTGGAATAGTGGAGCTTATACAACCTTAAATATGGCTATTCGTAATGTAGGTTTGGCAGCAGGTGGTAATGACATTGTAGTTGATGATATTAGCTTTTATGAATGCGTTGACCCCGTATTATATCCATCAGGTGATGCCTTTGTATGGCGTGGATTTACAAATGATTGGTTTAATGGAGATAACTGGGGTTCTTGCACTGCACCAACTTGTGTAGATGATGTTACCATACCTGTTGTAGCAACAGGCAGAGTATATCCAATTATTAATGCAGTTGGAGCAACAGCAAGAAGTATTACCATTAATACAGGTGCTTCACTTACTTTAGCAGCAGGCAGAAATATTGATGTTTGTGGACATTTGACAAATAATGGTTTATTATCAAATGATATCACTTCCTCGGTTACATTTACAAGCAATTATAACCCACAAATTGTAACAGGAACTTTTATGGGAACCAGCAATTTTGGAAGTTTAATTGTCAATAAAACCGCAGCAGCACAAGTATTGCGTTTTGATAATGATGCCAATATTACAAGAGATTTGACCATTACAAATGGTACTATCAATGGCAATTCAAGAACTTTGCAAGTAGCACGTAATTTTACAAACTCTGCAAATGGAACATTTAATGCCAATAATAGCACAGTAGTTTTTAATGGTGCAGCAAGTCAAACTTTTACAAATGCAGCAGCAGCAGCAGCTTGTCAATTCTTTAATTTTACTGCAAACCAAACCATAACAAGCACCATTTTGCTAAATAATGACCTAACAGTAACAGGGACATTAAACCTAACGAGTGGACGTTTAAACAGAACAGGAGCAGCAGGTTTTCGTTATGTAAATGTTACCAACAACGCAGCAGGAAGTATCACAAACTATAATGCAAATAGCTATGTTGCAACCATTCCATTTACAGCAGACAGGTTAATTTTAAAACGTGCTATTAATAATTTGACAGGTTTGACTTATGATTTTCCAGTTGGTGATGCCACTAATTTCCAGAATATTCGCATGGAAGTTACCACAGCTTTAGGAGCAGCTTTAACAAGTATTGAGTCTTTCTTTACTTCCACAAATGCATCAGGAACTGTGGCAGAAGGAGGTTGTACTTATCAGGCTTGTACAGGAGGTTATTGGACACTAAATCCAAATGCAGCAGCAGCAGGAACAGCGAAATATAACATAGAATTATTCCCTGTTGGTTTTTCTTGTGCAGCAGCAGCATGTACAAATACAAGAACTATCGCAAAAGGTACTTTCCCATCAACATGGGGTTTTGCAGGCAGTAGCTATACATCAGCCAATAAACGTAGCACTTTTAGCTCTTTTACAGATTTTGTGCCAATGGGTGGCTTTGTAATTTTGCCCGTATCTTTATTAAGATTTGAAGCAAAAGCTATTGGTAATGTAGCAGATTTGCGTTGGACAACAACCTCAGAACTTAATAACAAAGAGTTTGAAATCCAAAAAACTACTGATGGAATTAACTTTATAACTTTGGCAACAATAACAGGTGGTGGTACTACAAACTCTACAACCGAATATAATTTTACAGATACAAAACCAAGCAAAGGCGTAAATTACTACCGTTTAAGACAAATAGATTTTGACGGAAAATATGCTTATTCTAAAATTGAAGCTGTGAAATTTGAAGGTGATAAACTTGGCACCTTAGCTATTTATCCAAATCCTGTAAATGACAATTTACTAAATATTGAAATGCCATTTGATAAAAATGAAAAAGTTTTAGTAACCATTACAGATATGCTTGGAAAAATACTTTATGAGAAAATAATTTCTTATAATGGTATTTCACACGTGATTACATCTAGTTTCCCTACCGGTGTATATGTAGTAACTGTAATAGCTGAAACACGAACTTTTAAAGAAAAAGTAGTCTATCAACAAAAATAATTTACATTTTTGTTAAATTATGATACTTTAATTGTACGTTTTCTGAATAAAATTTATTTATAAAGTTAAATTTTGCTGGTATGATATTCTTACAAAATATTGTATCAGCAATTTTAATGTATAAAATAAAATATTGAGAGATTATTACATAAAATATTGCTTTTTTATAGAAAAATGCTACTTTTAGACACAATATTATTTTACCATAAACAACATAAAATATCATGAGAATTATCATTCCAATGGCGGGACGTGGAACTCGTTTGCGTCCTCACACATTGACTGTGCCAAAACCATTATTACCAATTGCTGGAAAAGCTATTGTACAACGACTTGTAGAAGATATTGTAGAAGTTTGTGATGAAAAAGTAGAGGAAATTGCCTTTATTATTGGTGATTTTGGGGCACAAGT
>JAYTNF010000247.1:0-10183 GCA_043748455.1 Cytophagales bacterium | reverse complement strand
TTGGTCATTTCTTTCTTGATATTAGAAGCAGGTATCTCCACAATTCTGTGGTTTGCCTTGATTGCATTTCTCAATCTTGTCAGATAATCTGCTATTGGATCCGTCATTGTTGTAATATTTTGAACTTTGCTTTAAGCAAAGATATAGTTACCAAATTTTTATTAGCGTATAAAAGAAAAACCGAAGGTTGTTATGCAAATCGTAAAACAACCAAACAGATATTACCAGCTCGACTTAGTTAATCCAGGAATTTTGCCTTCGTTCGCCATTTGACGAAGCATATTGCGACAAAGCCCAAATTTTCTCATATAACCTCTTGGTCGCCCAGTTATTTTGCAACGATTTCGCAAACGAACTTTAGACGAATTCCTTGGCAACTTGTCAAGACCTAAATAGTCACCTGCTGCTTTCAGCTCAGTTCTTTTCTTTGCGTATTTAGCTACCAGTTTTTCTCTTTTGAGTTGGCGAGCTTTGATAGATTCTTTTGCCATTGTCCGTCAAATTATTTTTTGGTTGATGAAAAAGGCATCCCTAATGCTTTCAGCAATTCTCTTGCTTCTTCGTCGGTTTGAGCCGTTGTAACAAAAGTAATGTCCATGCCAGTAATTTTGTTTACTTTTTCTATACTAATTTCTGGGAATATAATTTGTTCTTTTACGCCCATAGTATAGTTGCCTCTGCCGTCAAATCCCGTTTCCGCAATACCTTTGAAATCTCTTACACGTGGTAAAGCAATGCTTACCAATCTGTCTAAGAATTCATACATAATGTTACCTCTTAGAGTAACTCTTGCACCAATTGGCACATTCTTACGTAATTTGAAGTTAGAAACGTCTTTTTTGGACTTCGTTGGTACCGCTTTCTGACCACTGATAGTTGTGAGTTCTTCAACTCCAACATCTACCAATTTTTTATCAGATACAGCTGCACCAATACCTCTATTGATACAAATCTTAGTGAGTTTAGGCAATTGCATAGAAGATTTATAGTTAAATTTCTTTTGCAAAGTTGCTGTAACTTCTTTTGTATATTTTTCTTTTAATCTCGGTGTGATAGCCATAATTAAATCGCAGTGTTAGACTTTTTAGCGTATCTTTCCAATTTACCAGTTTTTTCGTTCAGTCTGCGACCGATACGAGAAGGTTGATTTGTTTTCGGGTCAATTAACATTACATTGGAAATATGAATGCTTGCCTCTTTACGAATAAAACCACCTTCTTGGTTTTGTTGTGAGGGTTTAACAGCCTTAGTAACTAAGTTTAAACCTTCCACAATAACACGATTTTTCTCTCTCAATACTTTCACAATTGTACCAGTTTTTCCTTTTTCGTCACCTGCTATAATTGATACTTTATCTCCAGATTTCACGTGCAGCTTTTTATGCTGTTTGAAAACTTCTTTCTTGTTGCTCATTGTTATTCTGAAATTTTCAGCGTTAAGTTATAGTACTTCTGGTGCCAAAGAAACAATTTTCATAAATTGCTTCTCACGAAGTTCGCGGGCAACGGGTCCGAAGATACGTGTGCCTTTTGGTTCATCGTTTGCATTAAGTAGCACTACTGCATTATCATCAAAACGGATATAAGAACCGTCTTTTCTGCGAGTTTCTTTACGAGTTCTAACCACAACAGCCTTTGAAACTGTACCCTTTTTCATTGATGATGAAGAAAGAGCTGATTTTACCGTAACTACTACTTTATCGCCGATACGTGCATATTTTTTCTTTGTGCCACCCAAAACGCGGATAACTAAGACTTCTTTTGCTCCGCTGTTATCTGCAACACCACATCTTGATTCTTGTTGTAACATCTCAGTATTGTTTTGTAAACCGAAATTAAATAAGCAAATTTTATATCACAACGGTAGTTTTCCGTTAGACTTCACTTCTCATCGGAATAAGAGGTGAAAATTATTTTGCTCTTGCAACTATTTCGACTAATCTCCAACACTTGTTTTTGCTTAAAGGACGAGTTTCCATAATTTTTACGGTATCACCTTCATTACAAGCATTAGCCTCGTCGTGTGCCATGAATGTAGTAGTTTTCTTCATAAATTTACCGTATTTGGCGTGTTTTAACTTACGTTCTACCGATACGACTATAGATTTCTCCATTTTATTACTCACTACTAATCCTGTTCTTACTTTTCTTGCGTTTCTTTCTTCCATTTTGTTTCAGAGAGTTAAAGTGTTGTTACACTTTTAGTTTCTATTGCAAGTTTAGCATTTAAAGCTGTCATCAACCTTGCAATGTCTTTTCTGAGGTGTCTAATCTGCATTGGATTTTCTATTGGCGTTACTTTGTGGTCAAATTTTAACCTTGCTAAGTTACGTTTTGATTCATCAATGCGGTTGTCTAATTCCTCAACAGACAAATTGTTTAATTCTGAGTATTTCATTGCTTTTGAGAATTAAATTTATTCTAGACTATTCTGCAGTTGCTTCGTATTGTCTATTGATTACAAATTTTGTAACCACAGGCAACTTCTGTGCTGCCAATGCAAGAGCCTCTCTTGCTATTGTTTCAGGTACGCCTACTACTTCAAAAAGGATAGTTCCAGGTTTAATAGGAGCAACCCAAAATTCAGGTGCACCTTTACCTTTACCCATACGTACCTCAGCAGGTTTACGTGTCATAGGTTTGTCAGGAAAAATTCTAATCCAAACTTGACCTTCACGTTTCATTGCACGAGTTACTGCAATACGAGCAGCTTCTAACTGGCGAGCTGTAATAAAACCAATTTCTAACGATTTTATTCCAAAATCTCCAAAAGCTAACGTATGTCCTCTTTGAGCCAAGCCTTTTACTTTACCTTTTTGAGTTTTTCTGTACTTGGTTCTTTTAGGTTGTAACATGACTATATTATTGAATTACGAAAATAAAAATCTAATTTTGCAACTTCACTATAATATAAGAAACAAATATTTTATAATATTCCTATCTTATAAAATTTCAGTTATTGCAAGTCATTTAAGACACCAATAAAGTTATAATGCTTTATGTTTCGTAGGACTTTTGTTCATGTTAGATAAACAGAGTTTCCTTTAGTGATGTATTCGGATTGCAAAGGTATGAATAGTTTTTGGTTGTGCAAACTTTTTACGATATTTTTTTAAGTTATTTTTGGAATATTTTAAGTCATTTGGCGAATCATTTATTATGATTGACAGACTTACCAAATATCGCACAAATATATATTTTTTATCTAACATTTTGTAATTGTAAATAAAAAAATTATATTAGATTTCACAATTAGCCAACAACCTATGTCTGAATTTAAAAAACCTCAATCTGAAGAAGAATATCACGATAATTTTTCACAAATCAAGCCTTTGATGAACAAAACTGAGGCACTTTATGAAAGTTCTCGATGTTTGTTTTGTTACGATGCTCCTTGTGTCAATGCTTGTCCAACTGAAATTGATATTCCATTGTTTATTCGCCAAATTAATACAGGGAATATGACAGGTGCTGCCAAAACTATTTATAGTAGCAATTATTTTGGTAATTCTTGTGGCAAAGTTTGTCCAACAGAAGTGCTTTGTGAAGGTGCTTGTGTCTATAATTTGCAAGAAGTAAAACCTATTGACATAGGACGGTTACAAAATTTTGCCACACAACAAGCTATTACGAATAACACTCCATTATTCAAAAAAATAACGCAAAACGGTAAAAAAATAGCCATTATTGGAGCAGGACCTGCGGGTATTTCTTGTGCTTGTGAACTCAGTAGTTTAGGTTATGAAGTTAAAATTTATGAGGCAAAAGCCTTGCCTTCGGGTTTAACAGTTCATGGCGTTGCTCCTTATAAAATTACAAATGCAGAAGTTTTGGCAGAAATTGACTATTTGCAAAAACAATTTGGTTTCGAAATCGAATATAACAGTCCAATTCGCAACGCAGAACAACTAAAAGCATTAGAAACAGAGTTTGAAGCTATATTTTTAGGTATTGGTTTGGGCAATACTTCGAGTATTGGTTTGAAAGGCGAAACTTTGGAAAATTGTGTAGGAGCTACCGAATTTATAGAACAACTCAGGTTAGAACAACACAAAGCAAAAATTATAGGTAAAAAAGTTTTGGTATTAGGTGGAGGAAATACCGCAATGGACGCAGCCTCTGAATCTGCTCGTATGGGTGCGGAAACCGTAATTTTGGCTTATCGCAGAGGCAAAGATGCAATGAGTGCCTACGAATTTGAGTATGACCTTGCAAAAAATGTAGGTGTAAAAGGTTTATTTAATGTTTCGCCTATTGAAATTATTGGTAACGAAAAAGTGCAAGCTGTACGTATGATAAAAACAGAGGAGGTTGGTGGGAAATTGCAAGAAATTAAGGGAAGTGAGTTTGAAATTGCATGTGATTTGGTGATTCGTGCAACAGGTCAAAGTAAACAAGTTGAATTTCTTAGCAATATTGCACAATTACAATTAGATAATAAAGGCAGAATTCTTACTTCATTTTCGCATGAAAAGGGCGCAAATTATACCTATCAAACTTCAAATCCTAAATATTTTGCGGGTGGTGATGCTGTAAATGGTGGTGCAGAAGTTGTGAATGCAGTGCAACATGGCAGAGATGCAGCTAAAAATATTCATCAATATCTTGAAAATAAATAAGAAATGTGATGTATGAAATTAACTTGCTATTCATACAAGTATATTTGTAACACAGACTTTAGTCTGTGGAATGAATAACACAGACTAAAGTCTGTGTTACAAACAAAGATTTTTTAACCTTAACGAATCAACATCATGCCCGATATATCAATAAATTTTGCTGGAATAAAATCGCCAAATCCTTTTTGGCTGGCATCTGCACCGCCCACAAATACAGGTTATCAAATTATGAAAGCCTTTGAAGCTGGCTGGGGCGGGGCTGTTTGGAAAACAATGGGAGTTCCTGTTATCAATGTTTCAAGTCGTTATGGCGGCTGGAATTATAAAGACAAACGCATGGTTGGTTTCAATAATATTGAATTGATTTCTGACCGTCCTCTTGCCGATAATTTGCGGGAGATAGAGGAAGTGAAAAAATATTTTCCAAATCATGCAGTTATTGCCTCGCTGATGGTTCAAACGAAGGCAGAATGGCATCAAATTGTGATAGATTCGCAAAATGCAGGAGCAGATGGCATCGAATTAAACTTTGGCTGTCCGCATGGTATGTGTGAACGAGGCATGGGTTCGTCGGTGGGACAAGAGCCAGAAGTTTTGAAAACCATTGTTTCATGGGTAATGGAAGTAGCAAAAATTCCTGTGATTGTTAAACTTACACCAAATATTACAGATATTACAGAGCCTGCTTTGGCTGCAAAACTTGGTGGAGCAAATGCAATTTCATTGATTAATACTATTCAAAGTGTTATTGGTGTAAATTTAGATAATTTTGTGCCATATCCTAACGTTGATGGCAAAAGTACCAATGGTGGTTATTGTGGTGCTGCGGTAAAACCTATTGCCTTAAATATGGTGAAAAATTGTGCCCAACACCCTGATATTCAGTTACCTATTTCAGGAATTGGTGGTATAGAAACTTGGAGAGATGCAGTAGAACATATTTTATTGGGTGCTTCTTCGGTGCAAGTTTGTACGGCGGTGATGCACTACGGTTTTGGAATTATTCGAGAAATGATTTCAGGACTTGAACAATATATGCAAGAAAAAGGCTTTCAAAATATTCAACAAATGGTTGGAAAAGCCTTGCCAAATATTGTAACATGGGAAAATCTGAATCTAAAAAATAAAGTTGTGGCAAGTATCAATAGAAATAAATGTATTGGTTGCCAACTTTGTTATACAGCTTGCGAAGATGGTGCACATCAAGCAATTTCTATTTCTGACGATAATGGAAACCGTGTGCCTTCAATTATTGAAGAAAATTGTGTGGGTTGCAATTTGTGTTCTTTGGTTTGTCCTGTTGATGATTGTATCACGATGGAACGAAAAGATGATGGAACTCAACACGAAACTTGGAAAGAAAGAACTGAAAATAACATCATTCCAACTACTTTTAACGATACATTGGCGGGTGGCATTGGGCATTTTGTACCTACTCCTGCTGATGCAATTAAGAAAAAAGAGAAATATGGGGTGAAGAAATAAGGAAAACTGGTGGTAAGATATTTAATCAGAGGGTTTTCTGTAAAGTAAATTACAAAAGTTACAAAATTTAACAGCAAGAGAATAAATGAACTTTAATTCTATAAGTTTCTGTAACTTTGTATCACTAAAAATTAGCAAATTATGCCTGAAAAATATATAAATCCGTTTACCGACTTTGGTTTTAAAAAAATCTTTGGCGAAGAGTCAAATAAAGATTTGCTTATAGACTTCATACAGACCATGTTGCCCGATAAGCAAAATATTACAACTATTAATTACCTAAAAACTGAAAAATTAGGTAGAGCAAGTAGTGAGAGGAAGGCTATATTTGATTTATATTGCGAAAATGACAGGGGCGAAAAATTTATTGTCGAATTGCAAAGAGCCGAACAAGACTATTTTAAAGAACGAAGTATTTACTACTCTACTTTTGCTATTCAGGAACAAGCCAAGAAAGGAAAATGGGATTATAATTGGCAGGGAGTTTATACGATTGCAATAATGGATTTTTCTTTTGCACACTCACCACACACCAACGTAAAGACAGAAGTGGTGTTGTATGACCTCGAAAACAAGGTTGTATTTTCTGATAAATTGAAGTTTATTTATTTGGAAATGAGCAAGTTTAATAAAACTATTGATGATTTAGTTAGCTATGAAGATAAATGGTTATTTTTACTCAAAAACTTAGCTTATTTAGAATCTATTCCTGAAAAATTGCGAGACAAGATTTTTCAAAAAATTTTCCAAATTGCAGAAATAGCTAAATATAAACCTCAAGACAGGCAGAATTATGAAAATAGTTTGAAATATTATCGTGATATGGAAAACTCGTTGGATTTGAAATATGCAAAGGGTAAAGAAGAAGGTAGAGAAGAAGGTAGAGAAGAAGAGAAGCTACAAATGGCTCGCAATATGATATCAGAGGGTTTTTCTGTGGAGCAAATTGCAAAAGTTACAGGATTGATGGCAACGATAATAAAGCAACTTTGAGAGTAAAATATCTGTAAAATGTCTTGTTTCTATCATTATTTGTGTCAATTCCATTGCGGATTTGGCACAAATAATGGTAAGAAATATTGACATGAATGCGAATATACAGTTTCATTTACTCCTTCAATACTTGTATCCAACCTTTTAAGGTTAGGTTTCTGTTTGAGGTATTTAAGGTTTTGTAGGTAATTTTTGCCACATAATAATATAAAGCTGCCGAAACAGGAGTTCCATCTTGAGTTACACCTGCCCAACGAATTTCAACATCATCACTTTTCTCAAATATTTTTACGCCCCAACGGTTGTAAACTTCAAACTCTACTTTTTCTACAAAACGGTAACAAATAGGTCTAAAAGTGTCATTCACACCATCATTATTGGCTGGTGTTATTACATTTGGTAAGTTGTAAAACGGACAATTATCTTTTGTAACAATATTACTTAACACACTTTCATTGTTTGCGGTATCCAAAACCGTAATGGCATAACGTCCCACAAAAGATTTTAGCCCTGTATGTATGTAAGTTGCCTGTCTTGCAGTGGTTTTAATTTCAGCCAAAAACTTTAAAGAATCAGTGGCATTTGGCGAAAAATATACCCGATAACCACTAATAAAACTATCACAATTAGGATTTATGGTTGCTTGCCAATTTAAAGTGTTAGAAACCGTTACATCTCCACAAATATCTGTTACATCTTTGGCATTGCAATTTAAGGGTTCTAAAATAATTGTGTTTGCGGCACAAGGTGCAATGGTATCACGCACAGCACCACAAACTTTTTGCGATTTATTCAATAGCGGTGCAAAAATCTGTTTGTTGTTATAAGTTCCTCGAGTCTGCACCACATAACAATAGGTTTTGCCTTTGACTAAGGGCGTATTTTGAAAACGACCAGTATCCACATAACGCAGATTTCCATTACCAGAATTGCTCACATCGACACTATCTATTAAATCAAAGCTATTAAGTTGTGTAAGTTTTTCACGATAAATATAATGACGTTTGTAATCTTGAGACTGATTATTCCAAGCCACCTGATATTGCCACGATAAACTCACATTGGTTGAGCCTGCCACCGCCGATAATCTCACAGACGAAGACACTGCTGAACTATCTACAATTCTGCCTTGCGATAAAAAAATCACTCGATAATTATAAATTTTATCTTCTGTATTGAGGTTTTTGTCTGTAAAAATGGTATCATTTTCATTGAAAATGTTTGCAAAACGGTTATATATGGCATTTCCTGTCAAACCTTCTGCTCTTGCCAAACGATATGTGTGTGGTTTTGGAAAATCTGTTAAATTCAGATTTAAAGGTTTTACCCAACGTACAAAAATTTCGCCTGTTGTTTTATTGGTTTGTTCCACACTCACATTAGTAATATAAGGTGCATTGATAGGTACTGTAACACAAAACTCTTGTGATGCTGGACTTTCTCCATTTTTTGGTGTTGGAAAAGTTGCAAATATGCGGTAGCAATACGTTACACCACGTTGTAAAGTTTCTGTATCTACAAAATTTGTAGTTCCGATTGGCACTTCGCCAATTTGTGTATAACCTGTAAGTCCTGTTTGGCAAACACTTGGTGTAAAAGCCATAGAGCCTACTCTTCTCCAAATAGTCATCGAGGCATTTGTGGTGGGGCAAGGATAAACTGTCCAATTTAATGTTACGTTGTTGGTTTGTGTATTTAAAACGGCACTTTGCAAAGTTGGTCGTGGTGCAACAACTCTAATTGTCCATGTTTGAATATCTATTAATTTTGCATTTGCAGGATTTGGAAAATCCTCAGAACGAAAAACTACTGTGTAAGGTTGTCGGCTAATGTCATTACAAGTCGTCTGCCAACGAAAATTTCCAGAAAGATTACCATTTGGTGGTTGGCTGCGAATGGTATCAAAAGTAGCTCTGTTGCTTGGCGAAACTAAGGTAAATAATGAACCCGATGCAGTCAAATTAATTCTATCTCTGTCAGGGTCAGTAGCACGAATGACTGACTGAATGAGTGTACCAGCCACCACACACGTATCACGAGGAATAATAATTTGCGGTCTTTTATTGCGAATATCACGCACAATTATCTGCATATCACGATTTACACGACCAATTAACACGCCATTTCGCCATTCATTGACAAAAAATGCCACATTATATTGCCCAGGTTGCAAAGGTGCATCCCAAATCAAATCTCCTGTAATTGGATTTAACGTAAGTTTTGCAAGTGCATTTCCAGCCTCGTTTTGTGCCCCAAAACTTGCATCATCAAGCAACCGATAACCATCAACATCTATATCTTTTGCTTTTTTGCAATTTACCAAAACGTAAGATAAACTGTCTCCATCAGGGTCAATGGCACCTGGGTTATGCACAAATCGTTGGCGAGAAGCAGCCAAATCAATAGGTGGAATTGTGAGAATTGGCGACCTATTAAAACCTAAAAACGGAGAAATTAAAAATGTAGACTGTATATAAAATGGCGTATTGACAGAGTTTGAGATATTCAAAATATCATTATTACGGTTGTCAATAGCAACACCAACTTTATATTCATTAGGCGCAGCGTAAGTGTGTGTAATGACATAAGTAATTACCTCTGTTTGGTTTTGTATCATGCGTTGGCTTGCAATGTTTGCATCACCAGTTGTACCGTCTCCAAACACAAAAGTTACAGAACTATTTGCTGCAACACCTGAAATATCTCTGTAAATGGTTAGCGTAAATCTGTAAGTTAATCCGTTTCCTGCTACTCTTTCGGAGGTTAAATCTCCTGCACGTATGTGTGTAGCTAATGCTGAAAATTGTGAGCTAAACAGAAAAATAATGAATAGAACAAGGTTAATTATTACCTTAGTTTTAATTATCATGTTAGTTATCAATGATGTTGGTTTCATGAGTATATATTTTTTGCAATTTAGTTACAATACGTTTAAGTAACAAATATGTATTTATAATTCAGAAATTTCTACTCAAAAACTGTTCAAAATCTAATTTATAGTAATTTTATAAATATAACTTGATACTGATATTAATAATTTTTTTGTCATTCTGAGTGAGGCTGCCACCAGCTTGCGAAGTATCTGAA
>JAYTNF010000246.1:0-13344 GCA_043748455.1 Cytophagales bacterium | reverse complement strand
ATGACAAAGAAAATTGTATTAGGTTTCGCATTAACAGCCTTCTTAGGTTTTGCAACTGTTCAAGCTGCAACATACATCACAGATTCAACAGCAACAGTTGAACGTAATGATGAAGGAAAGAAGAAAAAGAAAAAAGAAGTTGCCGCAGAGAAAAAAGCAGAATGTGCAACGGAAACTAAAAAATCTTGTTGTGCTTCTAAAAAATCTTGCGGAACAGAAAAAACAACAACAGTTCAGTAAATGTTAATTATGAATTATGAATTTTTTGACTTATAAAGTGTAAAATAATTCATATTTCATAATTCATATTTCATATTTCATATTTCATATTTCATAATTATTGCCCAACTTCATGAAGAAAAAAATCTCTACACAACAAATTTTTTCATACGTTTTATTGGCAGCTTTTGCAGCTCCAACCTTAATATATTTATTTAGCTTATTTGATTTTGGCAAAAGTAGCAGTAATAAAGCAGAAGTATTAGCCGAATATAACAAAACAGCAGCACCAATAAGTAATTTTTTCAAAGAAGGTGAATTAGAATTTTTGACAAAAGAAGGTACTACAATAAAAAAAATAGACTTAGAAATAGCAAAAACAGACCAAGAAAGGGCACAAGGCTTGATGTATCGTATGAACATGGCTGCTGAGCAAGGTATGTTATTTATTTTTGATAAAACAGAGCCACAATCTTTTTGGATGAAAAATACATTTATTTCTTTGGATATAATCTATGTTAATGAGCAAAAAGAAATTGTCAGCATCGCAAAAATGGCACAACCAAAATCAGAAGCTCCAATTCCTTCAGCTTTGCCTGCAATTTATGTAGTGGAAGTAAACGGTGGTTTTTGTGACCGTTATCAAATCAAAGAGGGAAATAAAGTTGCTTGGAAAGAAATTATACAATAGTTTTTAGTTTAAAACTCAACACTAAAAACTTAACACTAAATTATCAGCACTAAAAACTATCAATTATGGACGAAACCTTAAAAATTTTATTTTCTGTTGCCTTTGGTGCATTATTTTTCTGGGTGTTATCACGCAATAAAAAGAAATCTGCAAAACCCGATGAATTTACAGCACCTGTTAAAAAATTTGTTTCGCCAACCCAACGCAAGAAAACGACAGTTGGCAAAATTTTAGCTGACTTGGAAGGTACTAAACAAACAGAATCTTGGCTCAATGCACTAACAGTTTCAAAATCATCTCTTAAAAATCCAATGCCTTTAATAAAAAAAGAAACTCCTGTTAGTTTAAGTATTAGCGAAGAAAAAAAATTAAAGGAACAAATAAAATTGCGAGCAGAAGGTGGCAAACAGCGTGCAAGTGAGAAAAAAGATGATTTTAATGCACAAGTAGATGCCGAAGACCTTATGAATAAAGAAAGAGATAAGTCTTACAAACTTATTCAGGAAGCAGAACACCCAATTATAACATTGGCAAAAGATTCTGCGAATTTGAAAAATGCTATTATTTTGGCAGAGATTATGCAGAAAAAACATTAGGGATTTAGAAATATTTTTAGAACTAACAGTTCTCGGAGAACTGTTAGTTCTAAAAATACCTTATTTTTTATACTGTTTCTGTGTTCTCAACCGTTGCACATTTACCTTTTTATTTTTTGGATATTTAATGGCATAGCTCAATTTATAGGTTTTTGATTCGCCTGCTGCCAAGTTCATTTTCCAAAATAACAAACCATTTTCTCTATTAATTGTAGCTCCTGAAATATCTAAAATTTCTACTGAAATTTCACTATTCCCAGAAACAGGAACTTGGTCTTTTAGTTCCAAATCAATAGCCATCATATTGGTGTTTCTTACTGTAATTTCGTATGCAAAAGTTTCTGTTAGCGTGCTGCTCAAAAAGTTTTTGCTACTAAATTCCTGTTTTTTAATACGGTTGATAATTACTTTTTTATCTCTGCCCAAAGAAACCTCTAATGTGTCATCTGCTCGGCGTAAATTAATGTAAGTTTTGCCCACATAACTATCATTATAATAGACATTTGCTTCGCCTTCTATAAGATTTAAACTTTCCCAGCCCAGAATATTAGCCATAAGAAATGCGTCTTTATCCATTTTAGGAGTCGAAACATAATTGTAAGCTGCTTTCAATTCATATTCATTAATTTCAACTGCATAAGCCCTATTATCAGACGGAATTGTGTATAATTCCTTGATTTCAAACTCTGTACTTAACTCTGAAACCGCAACATCTGACATCTGAATACTTTCTGACCGACTCATAACTTCATCACTTTCATTTTCAGCTCCTCCCATTGACATATTATTGAGATTTTGGTTGCTTTGTTGTTGGTACATATTATTTTGAGCATATTCAAGAGTTTCAAAATTTAGTTTCCAACTTGTTATATAAGGTGGTGTTGCATTTTGCATGACATCAGAAGTAGAAAGTTTCAGTTTTACCTGCTTCCAATCAATTCCCGAATTGTTATAAACATTGCCTTTATAAGTAAAACGAATAGGTTTATCAATTCCTTTTGCACGCATATCGTAAGCCGTAGACCAACCTGCATCATTAATGACATAACTCCATTTTGCAGCAATACTTTTTGCCTCTTTTGCTGCCACAATCAAACTCAATTCAAAAGCTGGCGTGGTATCTTTTGGCAAAGGCTGTTGCATGAGTTTGGCAATATCTAATTTACCTTTTAAGG
Source organism: Cytophagales bacterium (assembly GCA_043748455.1). GTDB lineage: Bacteria > Bacteroidota > Bacteroidia > Cytophagales > Thermoflexibacteraceae > JAAFKA01. The sequence continues at coordinate 10,663 of JAYTNF010000246.1, read as the reverse complement.
CTGCAAGCTTCTTATTTTGTTCAAACAATTTTGCATTTACTTCTCTTATGCGTGTGCGGTAATGTGTTGCAAAATTTTGTAAATCAGCAATAGAAACATTATTTGCACTTCCTATTCGAGTTTGATTTTGTTGTAACAAGTTTTTTTCACTCTGCCAAGCCTCAATTTCATTATTTGTTTTGGTAATTTCATTTTCGTAATTAGTAATAGAATCTTGCAAAGCTACTTTGGGTTGTGCATATTTTGCTTTACCTTCATAGTTAATTGCACCTGAAATAGAAATTATTTTGACATCTTCGCCCAAGTTAAAGCTAATACTATTAGGATTTATAGAAGATGGCAAACCTATAAAACGGAAAGTATTTTGTCCTGCTGATAATTTTAAATCATTTTGGTGCTTTAATTCAGCACCTGATAAAAATACTGTAACCTCTGTGGGACTACTCTCTATTACTGTTTCAGAATTTTGTGCCATAGCTATATCTAATTTAGAAATTGTCAAGAGTATAAAAAATAATAATGACCAAATTTTTATTTTCATGATAGTAATATTAAATGTGAAACCAATTATAACGGTTATCTTTACAAATTTATTACAAAATAGTAAAAAATGTCTGTTTTAAAGCATTTTTTGTATTATTTTTGGCATTTTACAAATATTTTTTGAATATTTACACAACAAAACAACTGTTTTCAAAATATTTGTAAAAAGTTTTATGACCAACAAAACTTAAAAAATTACTATTTTGTACCATTATAAATACTTGATAATCAATAAGTTAATATCATATTTCACAAATTATATTTCATATTTATTACTTATAAACTAACAACCCTAAATCATGACAAAAACTGTAAAAATAACTTTTTTATTGCTTGTTACATGTTTTCTAAGCACTAACTTCTCTGCTTTGGCACAATGTGATTCGGAAATTTATACATCACAAGCCTTAAAAACCTTAGCAACAGGTTTTACTTTTGTGAAAGCCTATAAAGTCGATGGCAAAGAAGGTACTCGCAAACAAATTGAATATACGTGTGTCATGAATAAAGACAATTCTTACATGATGCGTGTGTCAAGTAAAGATGGTGCTTCTAATGGAATTATAGTAACTCTCCATGATGCACAGCGTAATGAATTGGCTGTAAACCAAATTAGCAATAAATCTTTTGGAGGCTGGACTTTCAAATGTGCTGCAACAGGAGTTTATTATATTACTTTTACTTTCAAAGATTCGCCAAGCTATTGTGGTGGTGCAGTGCTTGGATTTAAAATTACTAATTAAACTGGTTAAAATACTTGCCAAGTGCCAAAAACTTGGCAAGTATAAAAATAATATCAGATTTTTGTGAAATATTGCACCAGCAAGCATAGAATGAAAATTTAAAATATTTTCTAAAATCCCACCAAACAAACAGCTATTTTATATCTTTGTACACATAAAACCATTCCAAAAATGAACTTATTAGAACAACATAAAGAAAGAAACCTGCAACTTGTAAGAGAAAGTACCTTGCCTAATGAAATTAAGAATAAGGTTTTTGATTTTTATCAAGAATACGAACTCAATAAAGCAAGTCGTTTGGTAACTTCTTTGAAAGGTTTGTCTGATGAGGAATTAGAAAATGTTTGGTATGCAGATTTGAAAGATGAAAAATTGGGAGAGGAATTTTCTAAGTGCAAAAATTTAAAAGTATTGTTGCTTGAAGACTGTGATCTATCTAGGGAAATCTTTAAAACTAAAAAAGTTGTTTTTAAAGATTTGCTATACTTAACATCATTTGGATTTGATAGTTTTACAAATATACATAAGGTTGAGTGTTATAACTTGTTATTTACTTACTTTGAGGCATTAGAAGTAATGGCTGAATTTAATTATCTTAACCATTTATTAATATATGAGAATAAAAATATAATGAATGCAGACGTTGTTTTGTTTACTCATTTTACGCAATTACTAAAATTTAATATCACTAAAAGTCATTATGATGAATCAACTGAGGTTGAATTTAGCCCACATTTGATGGAATTGGAAATTAAGCCTAACAGTGATAGGTTTGATTTTGAAAATATTACCAAAGGTCTAAAAAATTGCACAAACTTACGTAAACTTATTCTTACAAATGGTTATTTTACAGAGTTTCCTTTGGAATTATTGCAACTCACAAAACTTGAATATTTAGATTTATCAGATAATAATATTCGTGTAATTCCAGAAGAAATTGAAAATTTGAAAAATCTAAAATACCTCAATTTAAGTGATAATAATTTACAATCTTTACCCGTTTCTTTGGTAAAATTGCCAATTATAGATTTACAAATTGCTGATAATCCTTTTGATAAAATGCCTGAAGTTAGAAATTTGGGTAGTGTGGGTGTAATGGCACAACTTAGAAAAATGGCAGGAACTGATGGCTATGATTATACCAATTTTCAAATTCCCAAAGAATTGGTAACGCCAATTTCTCAATATTTGTTGTTTTTTAAAGAATATGTAAGGGTTAGCAAAAATAAAAATATAAATTTTGAGTTGAAAGAAGTTGAAAATGGTTTAACATTGATAACAAATGGTGGAAATGATGTAGTTGTGGAGGAATTACGAAATTATTTGCTCGAATATATTGATTTGGCAACCCAAGATTTGAAAAAATGGAGCCCCGAAGTTCAAAATCCAATGCAATCAGATGTTTATGCTGTAGATTTATTTCGTTTGCAAACAGAAATTGAAGTTACAAGTTTGAGAAATAAATTAGAAATAGGAAGACTGCAAATTGAAGCCAAAAACGAAAAATTAGGCATTTTTCAAGCAGAAATTAATAAATTGACAAATGACAATGATTTTTTAAAAGGCTTAGCTAATCAATTAGTTACACAGAAACAAGAAATTAAAGTAGAAATTTCGCAAACCATTGCTAATAAGGAATTGGCACAAAAGGAATTTAACAGCGAAGAACTTACAATAGATTTGCTAAGATTTGCACAAATTATACAAAAACGCAAAACAGGCAAAGAAAAAGAAGACGATATTACTGATAAATTTACAGATTTGCTTGATTCAAATCATTATGAAATTGCCGACCAATCTCGTGTAGGTGTAGGCAAACGTACAGATATTACGGTTAAAAACCCAAAAACTAAAGCCACAGCTTCCATTATTGAGGCTTTAATACTAAATTCTTTCAATAAAGACAATACAACAATAGCCGAACATATTAGCAAATTGCTAACAAAATATGATACCGCAGGTTGTCGTAGAAATTTTGTTTTAGTTTATTCCACTACAAAAGATTTTAATTTTGCTTGGGAAAAGTATGTTTCATATCTCAAAGATTTGCCAAACAAACTAAATTTTAATAATCAATATGAGTTTTTGAGTTTTTTTGACGAAAATACCAAATATAATTCTCCAACAGACCTAAAAATTGGCAAAGCATTACACAAAAGAAATGGTAATTTTGTAGAAATCGTACATATTTTTGTGAATTGGTTTGTGGAATAAACTAATGAATTTCTCTACTTTTTCAGTTTTGCAATAGGCTCAAACTTATCAAATACATTAGCATTGTGTGGTGCATCTTCGAGTTCTGCGGTTAAATCCTGTCCCGACCAATGTTCATAATGCTTACCATTTCTCCATAACCGAGAATTTGTAACATCATAAATTAAACCTTTGTAGGCAATCCAAATTTCTTCTTTGTCATTGCCATTTCTCAAAGCAAGTTGTTGGCGTGTATATTCGGGCAATTCTTTCATAATTTGTAAGTTATTTTGAATAATTGTTTGTTAATCTAACAAAAATAATATATTTGTTTTGATTTTAGTGTTTAGTATTGAGTTAAAAAACTAAGCACCCAAAACTAAGCACCCAAAACTCAAAACTAAGCCCCAAATATTGAAAAGTTACTATGAAATATTAGAATTGCAAAACTACGCCACAATTGCCGAGATAAAAAAGGCATTTAAAAGGCTTGCTTTGCTACATCATCCAGATAGAAATCCAGACAATAAAACTGCCGAAGAATTATTCAAAGAAATTAACGAAGCCTATCAAATATTGTCAAACGAACTCACAAAAAGCAGATACGACCAATTATTAGCTTTGGGTTATCATCATTCTCAACTTAAAAATGGCTTTTTTGACAAAGAACAAGACAAAACTAATGTTGAATCTGAGGAAAGATTTGCTGCCAAGCAAGCTGCATGGCGTGAGCATGTGAGGCGTAAAACAGAAAAAACTCCTTATGATGTGAGCAATATACAAGGAGTTTTTTTTGCAGTTTTATTTATAGCGTATTGCTTTGCTTTTGCAAATACTTTGATTGATACTTTTGCACGTATGCACTATGTATGGGCAGTAGAGGCGGCGGAAAATAGACACTATAAAAAATCTCTTGAACATTTGGAAGTTTCTATGTGGGCAGACCAGAAATTTACAAAATCATACGCAATGGCTGCAAAAATTGAATTTGAGCAGTTTAAACATTACTCAACGGCAATGACATTGCTCACACATGCCATATATTATATGCCTACTTTGCATACAGAATATTATTATCAACGTGGCGTAATTTTTTGTCATTTGAGCTATGCAAAAGAAGCAAAATCTGATTTTAGTACAATGCTTAAATATTATCCTGATTCTTTGGTCTTGAAAAAAGAAATTGCAAATCACTATTATTATACTTTGCAAAATGACGGATTAAGTGAGCCTATGTTTATAGAAATTATCAAAAAAGATGCAAAAAATAAGTCAAATAATGAAAAACTCATGATAAACTTAGGAGATATTGCTCTACGAAAAAAGAGTTATCAAATAGCAATAAATTATTATGAAATGGCAATAAAAAATGGCAACAAAAGTGCTGAAACTTATAATAAACAAAGTCTTTGCTATTTAGATTTGCAAAACATTCCTAAGGCATGTGAAAATTGGCAAAAAGCTAAACAAATTAACCCAAACATTAAAAATGATATTTTAGAATTTTTCTGTAAAGAAAATCCAGCACAGAACTAATTGTAGCATAGATTTTTAGGTTTTTCGCACCAAAACCATTACTAACTACATAATAATACAGTACACATAGAAAAATTATTTTTTATGTATTTTGTAAGTAAAAATTATCAAAAAATCTGTGAAAATCTGTGTCGTCAGTGTTTCATAATTTAGCAATAAAGTATATTTTATACATAAAAATTATTTGTTAATTTTGATGCGTAAAACCTAATAGATTTTAGTTTGTGCTTTCGTAAATGCTTTTTAACACAAACTTTTGGAAAGTAAAAAAACTTTCCAAAAGTAGTTTCCTTTGCCAAGGTTTGGCATCTATTAGCTAACTTTACTAAAATCTTTTCAAAGCCATTTCTGAAACAGTTTGTCCCACAGATAATGATGAAGTGGCAGCAGGCGAAGGAGCATTGCCAACATTGATAATAAAACGGTCTTCAAGAATCAGAAAATCATCAATTAAGCCTCCAACTCTATCACAGGCTTGGGCTCGAATACCTGCACCACCTTCTACAAGGTCATTTTGCTCAATTTCAGGAATCAATCTTTGCAAGGCTTTTGTGAATGCAGCTTTTGAAAAACTGCGATAAAATTCACCAATACCTGTTTTCCAATATTTTAAAGCCACTTTTTGAAAACCTCCCCATCTCAAAGTTTCAAGAGTTTCAGATAAGCTAAAATCTGTTTTCTTATAGCCATCACGTCTAAAAGCAAGCACCGCATTAGGGCCTGCTTCAACACCACCGCCAATCATTTTTGTAAAATGAACTCCTAAAAATGGAAAATTTGGGTCTGGAACAGGATAAATTAAAGTTTTCACTAAATATTCTTTCTCAGGACGAAGTTTATAATACTCACCTCTGAATGGAATAATTTTATAATCAATATTATCACGATTTAAGGCTGCAATTTTGTCAGACCATAAACCACCACAATTAATAATCAATTTAGTTAAATATGTTTTATCTTGTGTTACAACTTCAGAATTTTGGTGATAATTATTTATAGCTTGTACCTTTTCGCCAAAGACAATAACGCCACCTTTTTCTTGAAATTTTTTGGCATAAACATTTGTAACAAGTTCATAATCAATGATTCCTGTATAAGGCACAAAAAGTCCTGCAATACCTGTAGCATGAGGTTCGTGTTCTCTAATTTCTTGGGCAGTAATTTTCTTGATTTTTGTTAGTCCATTTTCAATACCTCTATCATAAATATTTTGCAAAGCCTGCAATTCATGTTCTTGGGTTGCAATAATAATTTTGCCACAAAGGTCGTAAGGAATTTGCTCTTTTTGGGCAAATTCGAGCAGCATGTCATAGCCACGAATACAATTTAAGGCTTTAAGGCTATTTGGTTTATAATAAATTCCAGAGTGAATAACTCCGCTATTATTGCCTGTTTGGTGTTGTGCAAGTTTGTTTTCTTTCTCAATGACACAAATTTTTAGCGAAGGTTTTTGTTCTAATGTCCGCAAAGCTGTTGCCATGCCCACAATGCCACCTCCAACAATGACAATATCGTATTCCATTTTTGCTATTATTTAATGAATGTAAGGTTTTACCACTTTTAAGCCTAATTTTTCACCAATTTTTACCATATAGTCGTAGGCTTCAGGCAATTCATTTTTGACAAGTCCATCAAGTATTGCTTCACGCACCTGAATTTTAATCATGCCAACCTCTTTTGTCGGTTTTAAATCAAATGTTTCCATAATAAACTCCCCTGAAATTGAAGGCTGAAAACTGCGAATATGGTCTCTTTCTTCTACTTCTTTAAGTTTTTTCTCCACTTTATCATAGTTTTCCAAATATTTTTTAACTTTTATATCATCTTTGGAAGTAATATCTGCCCTAACCAATTTCATGAGTGCATCAGTGTCTTCGCCTGTATCAAAAAGCAAACGTCTCAAAGCAGAATCTGTAATGGTTTCTTTAATTAATGCAATAGGTCGCAAATGCAGACGTACCATTTTCTCTACAAACTTCATTTTTGCGTCCATCGGCAACCGTAATCTTTTGAAAATAGGAGCTACCATTCTTGCACCTTTTTCCTCGTGTCCATGAAAAGTCCAGCCGAGTCTTTTGTCAAATCTTTTTGTGGCAGGTTTTGCAATATCATGTAAAATTGCTGACCACCGCAACCATAAATCATCAGATAATTCTGCTAAATTGTCTAAAACCTTTAATGTATGGTAAAAATTATCTTTATGGGCTTTGCCATCAACAATATCAACACCATGTAAATCAACCATTTCTGGGAAAAATTCATGTAATAGCTCCGAACTAAATAGCATTTTAAAACCATAAGAAGGTTTTTTTGCCATAATAATTTTATTCAATTCATCAGTAATTCTTTCTTGAGAAATAATTTTGAGCCTTTCTTTATTTCGCATCAGTGCATCAAAAGTATCAGGCGAAATATCAAAATTAAGCTGTGTTGCAAACCGAATTGCACGCATCATACGCAAAGGGTCATCAGAAAATGTAACATCAGGATTTAATGGTGTTATCAACATTTTCTGTTTGAGGTGCGTCAAACCGTCAAAAGGGTCTATTAATTCGCCTAAATTTTTGCTATTTAAACTAATTGCAAAAGCATTAATTGTAAAATCTCTGCGATTTTGGTCATCTTCGAGTGTGCCATTTTCTACGGTTGGCTTGCGAGATTCTAAACGATAAGATTCTCGTCTTGCCCCAACAAATTCAACTTCCCAATCACCAATTTTCAACATGGCAGTACCAAAGTTCTTAAAAGTAATGACTTCACCAACCTTATCGGCTTTTTCAGCTACTTTTTCTGCTAATTCAATGCCACTACCAATACAAACAATATCAATGTCTTTACAAGGACGTTTCAATAGCAAATCACGCACATAACCACCTATTACATAAGTTGGTAGTTTAAGTTCGTGAGCAGCTTGTATAATTAGGGGAAAAATTTGATGAGCCTGTATCGTATCAATAAAATTCATAAATCGTTGTTTTTTGCAAAGCTAATAAAAAAACACTTATTTTAGCAAATAAGTAGTTTTTAGTTTTTAGTTGTTAGTTTTAAATTTTAAATTCATTGTTTATATATAAGTGTAACCTCAATATTAATTATGGAAAGTCCAATAAACCCTGAAATTGTTTCAGACTCAACAAACACAATAGCAAATATAACACCTAATTTAACAACGGAAAATCCAATACCAAATAATATAGAACCTAAGAAAAAGCTAAGTTTAGAAATGATTTTTGCAACTCTTTCTTTATTAATTAGTTTGTTTACTTTTGTGATAACTGCCTTGCAAACACAAATTATGCAAAATCAGCAAAAAGCTGCAGTTTGGGCATATTTGGAGGCAGAAGTGGGCATTTCTGGACAAGGTTTTTATTGTGAAGTGAAAAATAAAGGTGTGGGTGCTGCCATTATTCAAAATGTAAGTTATATTTGTAAAGGCAAAAAGTATAAAGATTTTGCTAAATTAGCACAAGATATGGTGCAAGATTCGACTTTTAATTATGATTATTATTCTACAAATCCTATAAATAAAAAGGTTTTTGCGGCAGGTGAAACTATTAAAGTTTTTGCTGTAAAAGAGATGAAATATGCAGAGAAATTGGTCAAGTCAGAAATTTTTATTGAAATACAGTACATAAATATTTATGGAGAGGTGTTTTATTATAAGAGCAAAAATTAATGTATTTTATAAATTATACACATTTTTAATTTGTTGTTCTTTGCTTGCTAAGAATCATGATTATTACGTTAAAACCAATAATTCAGATTATTAGCAAGTTCAGCATAAATACTTAATGAACTTAGTGTTTCTTAGTTTCTATGTGGTTAAAATAATTTAAAACTAATTACAAAACCCCATAAACAATTTCTTTATTATGGATTTGTTCTATCAGCGTAATATTCTTTTTTTGCAATGCTTTTCTAAATTCGTTAGGCATTACTTTTACAAATTGTTTGCTAATATTTTGCCAATTTCCTAAAACTTCCTCTGCCAATGCAGACTTTGTGTAGTTTGCGTGATTTTCGACAAACATTCTAATAATTTGTGCATCTTCCTCATCAATAGTTTCCAAAGACACCATTTCACGATTAACTTTACTTTCAAAATCTCCTTCTTTATCCCAAATATAAGCCACGCCGCCACTCATTCCTGCTGCAAAATTTCGCCCAACATTCCCCAAAATTATTACCAAACCACCTGTCATATATTCGCAACCGTGGTCTCCAATGCCCTCAACAACAGTTTTTACGCCTGAATTTCGAACTGCAAATCTTTCTCCTGCCATTCCTCTAATATATGCCTCGCCAGAAGTTGCACCATAAAAAGCAACATTGCCAACAATACTATTTGCAGACGGTTTGAAGGTTGATTTTCTATCAGGATAAAGAATAAGTGTTGCACCAGAAAGCCCTTTTCCAAAATAATCATTGCTATCTCCTTCCAATTCGAGGGTTAAACCTTTGGCTGCAAAAGCACCAAAACTTTGTCCTGCTGTGCCTCGAAAAGTAAAATGAATGGTGTTTTGTGGCAAACCTTCACCACCATATTTTTTCGAAATTTCGTTAGAAAGCATCGTACCAACTGCCCTATCTGTATTCTGAATTTCAAAATTTGCTTGTATTTTTTCTTTTGATAATAAAGCATTTTCGGCAACTTTAATCAAGGTTCTATCAAGCACATTTTCGATGTCGTGATTTTGCATTTCTTGTTGAAATAAACCAACTTCTAAGGTTACAGGAGGACGATAAAGTACCGCCGATAAATCTAAATTTTTATGTTTCCAATGTTTAATATCTTGTCGAACTTCTAAGCAATTACTTTGTCCTACCATTTCATTTACAGTTCGAAAACCTAATTCCGCCATAATTTCACGCAATTCCATCGCCAAAAAATAAAATAAATTTACTACGTGGTCGGGTTTTCCTGTGAATAAAGCCCGCAATTCCTCATTTTGAGTAGCCACACCAACAGGGCAAGTATTCAAATGACATTTTCTAACCATAATACAACCCGAAGTTACTAAGGCAGCCGTTGCCACGCCCCATTCCTCCGCACCCAATAAGGCAGCAATAGCCAAATCTTTTCCTGTCCGAATTTGCCCATCAGTTTGCACCACAATTCGACTACGCAATTTATTTTTAACCAGAGTTTGATGTGTTTCTGCAAGCCCCAATTCCCAAGGCAAACCTGCGTGCCGAATAGAACTTAAAGGCGATGCACCTGTGCCACCATCGTGTCCTGCTATCAAAACCACATCTGCGTGTGCCTTGCAAACTCCCGTTGCAATAGTTCCCACACCTGCCTCAGACACCAATTTTACACTAATTCGAGCTTGCTGATTGGCATTTTTCAAATCAAAAATCAACTGTGCCAAATCTTCAATAGAATAAATATCGTGATGCGGCGGTGGCGAAATCAAACCAACGCCAGGCGTAGAATGTCGAGTTCTACCTATCCATTCATCGACTTTATAACCAGGGAGTTGCCCACCTTCACCAGGTTTTGCACCTTGTGCCATCTTAATTTGCAGTTCATTGGCATTGCTCAAATAATAACTTGTTACGCCAAAACGTCCTGATGCAACTTACTTAATGGCAGAATTCATTAAGTCGCCATTTTCTTGTCTTTTAAAACGTCTTTCGTCTTCGCC
>JAYTNF010000245.1:0-3763 GCA_043748455.1 Cytophagales bacterium | reverse complement strand
CATTTTTGTCCGCCACGAGTACGGTATTGCAAAGTTGCGACATCATCACTCAAAATTTGAATAGCATACAACAAATAATCCAAATATTGAATTTCGGCAATAGGTCGCAGCCCACGCATCGCCATTCCAATTCCTTGCCCCATAATTGTAGCCTCACGAATGCCTGTATCAGAAATTCGCAATTCGCCATATTTTGCTTGCAAACCCGCAAAACCTTGATTTACATCTCCAATTTGCCCAACATCTTCGCCAAAAGCCACAACCAACGGATTTTTTGTAAACGTCAAATCAAAAAATGCTTGCAAAACTTCACGACCATCAACAGTTATGCAACTTTCGTTATAAATTGCTTTAATTTCTGGAATTTCTGTGGCTGCATTTTCAGACTGACTATGTAAGTGTGAACTAAATTTATTTTGGTAATCTTCGCCCACTGTTTTTACCCAATTTTGCAAAGGTTTTTTCATAGCTTCTGGCTCAAAACGCAACACACGCAAGGCGTGTTTTATGGCTTTCATTGCCTCTGCATTGGCAGGATTTACAGCTTTTTGCAATTCTTCTTTCAACGCAGTTATTTGTGTTGCAATATCCGATTTAGTTTGTGGAATTAGATTTTCCAAAATCGTAACTGCGGTCTGCAAATCTGTTTGTATAGAGGCTGCAAAGGCTTTCCAAGCTCTGTTTTTGGCATTATTTACAGCTTTTTTTGCATCTTCCTCAATATTTTCAAGTTGTTTGGCAGTTGCAAAATCATTCGCAATTATCCAATTTTTAAACTGTTTGGTGCAGTCAAATTCTGCTTCCCAAGTTAATCTTTCTTTTGATTTGTATCTTTCGTGAGAACCCGAAGTGGAATGCCCTTGTGGTTGTGTCAATTCTATGACGTGAACCAAAACAGGCACGTGCTGTTCCCTACAAATTTTCGCAGCTTTTTCGTAAGTTTCGCAAAGGGCAACATAATCCCAACCTTTCACCACCAAAATTTCAAAACCTTTTTCATTTTCCCCTTTTTCATTATTAACTCTTTGGAAACCTGCTAAGGCTTTTGAAATACTTTGTTTGGTGGTGTGATGTTCTTCCGAAACCGAAATTCCAAAAGCATCGTCCCAAACCGACATCAACAAAGGTACTTGCAATACGCCTGCTGCATTAATTGCCTCATAAAAAAGTCCTTCCGAAGTCGAAGCATTGCCAATAGTTCCGAAAGCAATTTCATTTCCGTTGTTCGAAAAATTGGTAAAATTTTTGAGTTCAGGATTATTGCGATACATTTTTGAGGCTTGTGCAAGTCCCAAAAGTTTAGGCATTTGTCCTGCGGTTGGCGAAATATCGGCAGCCGAATTTTTCATTTCCATCAGATTTTTCCATTGCCCATTTTCGTCTAACATTCTGGTCGAAAAGTGTGCATTCATACAACGTCCTGCACTGCTTGGGTCTGCTTCCACGTCTGGGTGCGAATAAAGTTGTGCAAAATATTGCTCAAAATTCAGCCCTTCGATGGCAAACATAAAAGTTTGGTCACGATAATAACCAGCCCTAAAATCTCCATTTTGAAAGACTTTTGCCATTGCAATTTGGGCAAGTTCTTTGCCATCGCCAAAAATTCCAAATTTTGCCTTTCCTGCAAAAACTTCTTTTCGTCCTATCAAACTTGCGTGTCGGCTTTCGAGGGCAAGTTTGTAATCTTGTAATACAGTTGCTGCCGAAAATTTTGTGTTTTTGGTAGCTTGTGCGGTGTGTGTGTGCATATGTGTGTGTGTGTTGGTATCTGATTATGTATGCAATCTATTTTTTCTTTGTTCTCTTTGCAATTCTCTTTCTAAAAAGTAAATAACAACTTGGCAATACTCTCTAAATTTTGCAATACCATCATTTTTATCTACTTTTTTGTTACGCCACTTTTCTAATTGTTCTGTAAGCACAGAAATTTTACTTTTATTTTTTGCTTTGCTATTCAAAATAATTTCTACACCTTCCCAAACTTTTTTTCGATTTGTTTTTAGTATATCTACATTTAATTGTAAGGTTTTATCTAAATCATTATTAAAAATAGAATTGTCAGAATAAATCAAACCATTTATAGCAAATTTTATTTGTGCTATACTATTGATATTTAAAGGGTTTATGGTTAAAATTATGTTACCTCTTACTTCCTCACAATGAGGCTCACTTCTCTCGTCTGTGGAATAATAAACATAACCCGTACAAACTCCTAAAAAATTATTGTAATCAAGTTGTAAACTTTGCCCTTTTTGTAAATCTTCCTTACTTTTTTGTGGATACCAGTGTTCTATACTCACATAATTAACCCTTTTCATACAGTATGCACAAATGTAGCCTTGTTCTTCTAACAAAGATTTTTCAATAATTTTATCAGCTTTTAATTCTCTATTGGGTTCATCTGGCGGATAACTTCCCAAATCAGCATACACAGCATTTGGTATTTCAGCTTTAAGTTTTGCTAAAATACGTGGTTCGTTATTTTTAACAATATGTTTCATTTTCTTTTATTCCAATGCGTTTAACATAGCTTGTGCTTTTACTAATTCAGGGTCATCTTTCACTTTCTCTGACAAGGTTTGCAACAATATTTCTGCTTCGGCAAGATTTTCATTTTCCAATAAAATAAATAATTTATCAAGTGCATCTTGTACTGCTTTAATTCTCGAATTTTTCAAAGCAAATGCCTTTATTAAAATTGTATTCATATCATTGCCATAAATACGAATGGGCTTTTGGGCATTCGTAGCAATAAAATAAATACTTGATGTATCAGGTTGTAAATAACTTGCAATTATTGGCGAATGTGTCGTAACAATAAATCGTATATTAGGAAACTCCGCAATCAACACATTCAAAATATTTTCCTGCCATTTTGGGTGCAAATAAGTATCTATTTCATCTATAATTACTGTTGCAGGAATATCAAAAATGGTTTGCCAACTTATAGGTAAAAACTCTATACGTTCATAAGTGTAATCAATGAAATTAAGTATAGAATTAGGTGGGATTATCAGTTTATCATTTTCAACTAAGACATTTGTAATGGAGGTTTTTGTTTCCAAAACCTCAAATAACCGACTTACCAATTTACCCACCCACCCAAAAACATTGTTATAGCCTTGACTAATAATGTCCAACGGAATACCATTTGGTGAATCTGGCGTACTTACAATTAACTTTGGTTCGTCATTTTCGTCTTTGTAAAAATCTTTAATTTGTAACGAATTTTCAATATTTTTATTTTCGTTATTATCTTGTGTTATTTTGTAGATAATATCAAAAACTGTCATCACTTCTTTGTAATTTTGGTGATTTTTGAAGGACTCTGTACCAATATTTTCTTTAATTGCTTGCAATTTATCATAAGTCCATTTGATAAAAGATTTCATACGTTGGTCGTCATATTCCAATATCAAAGGCAAAATATCAAATACATTTGGCTCTTTTATAGCCTTGAAACCTTTGCTTTTATGCTTTTTGCTTTGTGGAAAACCCAAAACAAAATCAGAAAGATATAAAATTCCATTGCTAAAAAATGTAGGATTAAACTTTTCATCTTCTGCTATCAAATTTTGTGTATTTCTATCAGGAACTTCTTTTTTGGCATCCTGCACAAACTCTATAATTCTTGCATTTTCTTGTGTTGCATTGATTTTATATTTTAGTATAATCCGCCCAACACCTTTATAAGTAAGTGCTAATCTATTATGTTCGTCTTTTTTGGTATTGACAATAGTAGGAAAAAATTTTGCTTCTTCGG
>JAYTNF010000244.1:0-6085 GCA_043748455.1 Cytophagales bacterium | reverse complement strand
GTGCCTACGGCACTTTGGGAGGAAAAATATATGTTTGCTATAAGTATTTCGTGCCTAAGGGCACTAAAAAAGACTTTCTTAGCTTAATAGCATTGGACTAAATTCTATGCTACAAATATATTTCATAACTCATATTTCATAGCTATTTAATTATATGGAAACTATTGCTGGATTTTCAAAACTCTCTAAGATAGATAAAGTCAAATGGCTTGCCACACAAGTTGGCGATGAAAGCCTTGTTGCTGAAATGCAAAGTTTTTGGCATAGCAACCCACAAGTTCAAAAACACTTTGACGAATTTAGCGAAAATACACTCACAAACTACTATTTACCCTTTGGTGTTGCACCAAATGTGATAATCAATGGCAAAAATTATGCTGTGCCAATGGTTATTGAGGAAAGTAGTGTGGTTGCAGCTGCTTCAAAAAGTGCAAAATTTTGGGCAGATAAAGGTGGTTTTAAAGCTGAAATCTTAGGAACAAAAAAAATTGGGCAAGTACATTTTATTTGGGAAGGAGATTTTAATAAATTATACTTGTTATTTGACGATTTAGAAGACAAATTTTTAGAAGCAACAGCAGCAATTACCAAAAACATGCGTGCAAGAGGTGGTGGAATTATTGGTATTGAGCTGTTAAATATGACACATATTGAAGCAAATTATTACCAATTTAAGGCAACTTTTGAAACTTGTGATTCAATGGGTGCTAATTTTATTAATTCTTGTTTAGAAACTTTTGCAAAAACTTTTGTAGAATGGGCAGCAGTACAAGATATTTTTACAGCCGCCGAAAAACATCCTACAATTATTATGTCTATTCTCTCAAATTATACACCAGAATGTTTAGTTAGGGCTTGGGTAGAATGTGAGATTGCTAAACTTGGAGAAGTAGAAGGATTTTCAGCAGAAAACTTTGCAGCAAAATTTAAGAAAGCAGTCGATATTGCCGAAAAAGATAGTTTCAGAGCAACAACGCATAACAAAGGGATTTTTAATGGAGTTGATGCCGTAATTTTGGCAACAGGCAATGATTTTAGGGCTGTTGAGGCTTGTGGACATACCTACGCCTCACGTACAGGAGTTTATCAAAGTCTATCTCATGCAAGTTTAGATAATGGAATTTTCAAATTTTGGATAGATTTGCCAATTTCTGTTGGTGTTGTTGGTGGTTTGACTTCATTGCACCCATTGGCAAAAAGAAGTTTAGAAATACTTGGAAACCCATCTGCACAAGAACTCATGAAAATTGCAGCAGTGGTTGGATTGGCACAAAATTTTGGTGCAGTAAAATCTCTAACAACCACAGGAATCCAGAAAGGACACATGAAAATGCACTTACTCAACATATTACGAACTTTTAAAGCCACAGAAGCCGAACAAATAAAAGCAGTTGAGCATTTTAAAACTCATGTAGTTTCTTATAGTGCAGTGCAAAATATTTTGGAATTATGGCGTGTGAATAGTTTGAGTGAGGTGTAAAGTTTTTTAGGTAATGAGAACAAATCTAAATTAAATAACTGATATTTATTATTTAGTTTTGTCATTCTGAGCTTGGGAATAATCTGACGTTATTGCTTAAAAGTTCCAATAATTCAGATTTTTCCCAAGCTCAAAATGACAAAATCTGTGTTAAAATTTAAAATGGGCTACTCCATTTTGCATCTGAATAGACATTTTTGCCACTTAAAGTTTTCAAAAATGCAATTACTGCATCTACTTCCGTTGCATTTAAGTTTAGTTGTTGCCCAAATCCATTAGGAGTTAATTTTGGGTCAAGCCTTGTATTTCCAGGTGCTAAATTTATTCTTCCATAATGTCCGATTACAGCTTGTAGTGTAGTTATTCCGCCTGTGTGCATCATTTGAGTATTCGGATTTCCATTTATATTCGTCAAATCTCTTAACGTCGGTGTTCTTGTGTTGCTAATGTCAATACCACTTCCATTCAAAACTCCAATAATTCCATTATTTCCACTATTAGGAGTAATATCAAACTCTGGTGCATTATGACAGCCACCACAACCTAAACCACCATTAATTCTACTACCTGTAGCATTAAAAACAGGTGGGGTTAAAAACAAATTTTTTCCTAAGTTTTCTTGGGTTGTAAAGTTTGAGAAATTTTGACCGTCATTTGCTACTTGTGCCCTACCAATATCATATTTTGCATCAAAAGACTGAATACTACGAACAAATTGTGCCAAACACTCTTGTAATTTTGCCTCTGTTATGGTTGGACTACCATATACAAATTGGAATAATTCTTTATAATAAGCAACTTCTTGTAATTTTGTTAGTAAAGTTGTTATGGTTGGTCTGCCATTTTGTCCACTAAAACCCATTTCAGCGTGGTCTTGAATAGGTTTTGTAGTTTGTTCTTCTAGTGAATTAGCCCTTTCGTCCCAAAAAAACTTAGCTTCGGCTGAAAATCTTGCGTTGATTAATCTCATGGAATGTCTGCCCGTTAAACCACCACTGACTCCTTTGCTGGCTAAATCAGTATCACCAAATGCAGATTCTTGCTTATGACAACTGCCACAGGAAACAGAATTGTCAATACTGAGTTTTTTGTCATAAAATAAAACTCTGCCCAAAGTGGCTTTAGCATTGGTAATGGTATTAGCTCTTGTGTTATCTTTTGTGATGTAATTCGGTTTTATTTGATTTTCATAATTAGCTAAATTGCTTAGGTCTATTTTAGAACCAAAAGCTGCTTTTATGGCTTCATAAGTTGCGGTTGGTGCACTTTCTTTTGTGGTGCATTGGAATAATAAAACTGTTATGAAAATAATAGCTGAAATTTTTATACTGTTCATGATAGATAGGTTTAAATAGTGGAATTGTATTTTGTTAGACGTTATTTTTTATTATTAGTTTAAAAGTTATTGATTTTTATTTGATTTTTTCTATTTTAGCCATAATTATTTAGGTTTTTCGTATCAAGACTTACAAACAATTACAAAAGTATTTATTAGGTTTTTTAAATTAGTAATAATTTTGTGTTCATTTATCAATTTTGATGCAGAAAACATAGAAAACAATAGCTACATTGCAATTAGAAACCTTAAAACTATATATTAATGATGCTGTTTCTTCGATTTTATTTATTATTTTCTATTTTTATTACATCACTACTTTTGTCAGGTTATGCGCAAAATAGTAGGGAATTGGATAGTTTAGAAAAGGAATTGAAAGTTTCGCATCATGACACCATTATTATCCAACTTAATAACAAATTATGTTGGGAAAACCGTTTAATAAATTTTACAAAGGCAATGGATTATGGCGAGAAAGCCCTAAAAGTAGGTCGCAAAATTAATTATCAAAAAGGTATTCTAAAAAGTTTGAGTTTTTTGGGCGTAACCTGTATTAATGCAGGCAATCATCCATTGGCTTTGCAATATTTTTTAGAAGCATTAGACTTGGCACAAAGTACGCACAATTTTGTAGAAGTAGCTTATACATATAATAATTTAGGCAAGCTATATTATAATGAAAGAAACCCAAAATTATACAAGAAATATTTTGCAAATGCTTTGGAAGCTGCTAAAAAAACAACAGATAAAGATGTATTGGCTTATTCCTTACGTAATCTTGCTTTTGGTTATGAATATGAAAAAGACTATAAAACAGCTTTGAAGTATAGACTCGAAGCCTTAAATGTTCGTGATACCTCACAGCATCAAGCATATTTAATTTCAGCTTTGAGCTTAATTGGTTCTTGTTATTCGGAGTTGGGAGATTTTACTAATGCTTTTCTATATTTTAATAGGGCTTTAAAAATTGCAGCAGAAAAAAGCACCATATTAGATAGGGCAGATGTTTTGAATGCAAAAGGTGAGGCATTCCGAAAAATGAAAAAATATGATTCCGCTTTAATTTGTGCAACAGAAAGTTACAAAATAGCTACTCAAAAAAATGCTTGGGAATGGATTAAACTTTCATCAGGTATTTTATACAATATTTACTATGATAAAAAAGATTTTAGCAAAGCCTTAACTTATCATGTGATTCGGTCAACTTATGAAGATAGCATTATTAACGAAGGTCGCATGGTAAAAATTAAGCAATTAAATTTAAAGCATGACTTTGAGCAAAGAGAAAAGGAAAAAGCATTGGCAGAAGAAAAAGAAGATATTTTACAAGAAGAAACCCTGAAACGTAGCCAACTATTGACTATGTTTATATTATCAATGTTATTTGCAGCAATAGCAATCATTTATCTGATAAATAAATCTCGCAAACAACAAAAAAGGGCAAATGAAATTTTGACAGAAAAAAACGATAAAATAGAAACACAAAAAGTGTCATTGGAAGAACAAACCATTAGATTGTCAAAACAATCTGAGCAATTAATAGAATTAAACTCAATCAAGAATAAATTATTTTCTATTATTTCTCATGATTTGCGAAGTCCATTTGCGGCTTTGTCGGGTGCCTTGCCTTTGTTGGAAAGTGGAGATTTTACTCCAGAAGAAACTTCTATTATTTTGGCGGATATTCGCCGCATGACAGATAATGCTTCTGATATGTTGGATAACTTATTACAATGGGCTAAATCGCAAATGAATACAATTCGTATTTTACCTACAAAACTACAATTATCAGAACTTGTAACACAAAATATAGAACTTTATGATGCCATTGCAAAACAAAAATATATTAAATTGACTAACGAAATTTTGCCAAACCAATTAGCCTTTGCAGATAATAATCACGTTTTATTAGTGTTAAGAAATTTGATAGGTAACTCTCTTAAATTTACGAATGAAGGTGGTAGCATTAGCATCAGTGCAAAACAAGAGGGGAAAATGATAGTTATTTCTGTAAAAGATACGGGAATTGGTATGTCAGAGGAAGTGAAAACAAAATTATTTAGTTCTGAGGAGGTTTTTACAACGCAAGGTACAGCAGGCGAAAGAGGAACAGGCTTAGGATTGATGCTTTGCAAGGAGTTTGTAGAAAAAAATAATGGTAAAATTTGGGTAGAAACCCAGCAAGGCATAGGCACTGTATTTAAGTTTTCTCTAGTTATTGAGATATAATTACATGCTACTATTTTGAATAAAAACAATATTTTTATAATTATATGCAACAATATCATGAACTCATGCGGACAATTCTCGAAAAGGGAAGTCGCAAAACAGACAGAACAGGTACAGGAACAATCAGTATTTTTGGCTATCAAATGCGGTTTGATTTAGCAGAAGGTTTTCCCTTACTAACTACCAAAAAATTACATATTAAATCTATTATTTATGAATTATTATGGTTTTTGAAAGGAGACACAAATATCAAATATTTGCAAGAAAATGGAGTCAAAATTTGGGACGAGTGGGCAGATGAACATGGAAATTTAGGCAAAGTTTATGGACATCAGTGGAGGAGTTGGGAAGGTGCAAATGGCAAAACTATTGACCAAATTACTCAAATTATCAACCAAATTAAGAAAAATCCAGATTCTCGAAGGCTAATTGTTTCAGCTTGGAATGTGGCAGACATAGAAACTATGGCTTTGCCACCTTGCCATGCTTTATTTCAGTTTTATGTGGCAAATAATAAATTATCGTGTCAATTATACCAACGAAGTGCAGACGTATTTTTGGGAGTTCCCTTCAATATTGCAAGTTATGCCTTGCTTACTTATATGATTGCACAAGTTTGCGACTTAGAAGTTGGAGAGTTTATACACACCTTAGGTGATGCACATTTATACTTAAATCATTTGGAACAGGCTGATTTACAACTCAATAGAAACATAAAACCATTGCCAACTATAAAAATTAATCCAACTATAAAATCTATTTTTGATTTTGTGTATGAAGATTTTGAATTACTAAATTATGAGCCACATCCACATATTAAGGCAGCAGTAGCAGTTTAAAACATACACAACAGACGAATTATGTAATTTTTTATGTCCATTTTACATAAAACAAGATATTTTGACTATGGAAAGTTATTTTATTAGTAAAAGTGTGCTTAGTTGGAGCTACGCACCACTATTATGTAATTTACATTTATTAACGTAAGTTGCGTAGAATGTACCCCACCCTTTGGGTGTAGGGTTTTTCATAAATTTGCA
>JAYTNF010000243.1:0-7571 GCA_043748455.1 Cytophagales bacterium | reverse complement strand
TATGAGGTTTATTTTGGATACAGGTGTAGAATCTGTTTTAATAACAGAACTGACACAACGAGATTCACTAAATTTACTTTATGTACGAAAAATAAATATTCGAGGTTTAGGTTTGGGCGAAGAAATAGAGGCTTATCAGAGTTATGGAAATAATTTTGAATTTTCTGATATTGTTGGTAAAAATATTGATATGTTGATTTTGAAACAAGATATTTTCTTTCTCTCCTCAAAGTTGGGGATGGAAGTTCATGGACTGATTGGTTATGATATTTTCAAAAGTTTTATTGTAGAAATAGATTATGACAAACAATTACTGACTTTACATAATCCTGCAAAAGTAAAACGTAAAAAACTTAAAGGTGTAGCATTTCCATTGAGTATTGAAAATACAAAACCATATCTTCATGCCTCAATTACCCAAGATGATAGTAGCCAAATTGCTGTAAAACTCATTATAGATACGGGAGCAAGTCATTCAATTTCGTTAGACAAAACAGATAGCAGCCTTATAAAAATACCATTGCAAACCATAGAAAGTTATTTAGGCAAAGGTTTAAGTGGTGATATTAAAGGTAAAATTGGACGAATTTTGGCATTAAAATTAGCAAATTTTCAATTAAAAGACATTGCAGCCTCTTATCCTGACGAAATTTATACCAAAAATGTTGCAGGAGTTGGGCATAGAAATGGCAATTTGGGTGCAGATGTGCTAAAAAGGTTTCATGTGATTTTTGATTATCAGAGTAAGCAATTACTGTTGCGACCCTCTCAACAATTTAAAAAACCATTTAATTACAATATGAGTGGCTTAGATATTGGTACGCCACTCCCTGGGCTGCCACTTTATGTGATAGCAGACGTAAGCACACATTCACCTGCACATGAGGCAGGCTTGAAACAAAATGACCAAATTATAACTATTGATGGTACAAATGTTTCTCAATATACTTTAAATGATATTTTAGAATTATTCCAAAGCAAACCAGGGAAAAAAATCAAATTAACAGTCATGCGTAATGCCACAACTGTAAAGGCAATCATTATATTGAAAAGACCTATTTAAATAGTTTTAAATTTTACAATTTAAAACTTATAATTAAAAATTTAAAACTAAAAACTACTCATGTTTCTTCAAATTAAATACAAACCCTTTTTCTGTTTGTCGTTCTTCAAAGTCTATTTCTAAGCCAATAATGAACAATAATTGCCTTTTTTCATAAATAATGGGTATATTTTTATGCGTATATGCCATATCGCCAACTTTTTGCATATCAAAACCAAGCCTAAAAGTTGCACCACCACAACCACCGCCACCCTGTACCAAAATTCGCAAAGCATAACCTTGTGGTATATTTTTGTGTTGCATCATATCACTAATTTCGTGTGCTGCTTTTTCAGTAATTGTAATTGGAATAATATTGTCCATAGAAAATTGTTATAAAGTTTACTTATATTACATTAACAATAAATTTTAAGAATAATTTTAGTATATGATAAAAAAATATCCTTTTTTATCATAACTTTGTCAAAATAACTTGTAATTTTAAATGTTTTAACATAAATCTTAACATAATCTTAGTATGAAAGCTATTCACCTTATTAAAACTTTTTTATTGTTAGCTCTTGTAGCTACTGTATCTGTTCGTTGTAGTTGTGATGATACAAAACAACCAGCAAAAACTATAACTCAAATCATTGGTTCTAACACTGCTTGGAAAATTGCTAGTGCTAGTGTTGGCTCGGCAGTACAAAATACAGGTTATGCAGATTTCAGAGTTACTTTCACAGCAACAGGCAGTTACACAATCACAAGAGGTGGTGCTCCATTCTCTCCATCAAAAACTGCTGGACAGACAGGTACTTGGAAATTAAACTCAACTGGAAAGATTATAACTTTAGATGCGGGTGCAACAGAAAGAATAGTTGATTTATCAAATGTTAAAGAAAGCCCTGCAACTGCAACAATTTCTTGGACAGATGATTCAGACAAATTGAAACCTGTAATTACTTTTAATCTAGTACCAGCTCAGTAAGCAATTTCTAATTCATTTTATTTGAGTATTGAGAACTTTCTAATCTTTAAAAGATTAGAAAGTTTTTTTATGTGGTATGATATAATTTATTAATTTTACAGAATATTTTTATACTTATTTTTATGATAGCAGCCGCAATTCCTGCCAATGAAATTGAGAGGTTACATACACTTCTCAATTATAATGTCTTAGACACACCCACCGAACAAGATTATGATGAACTTGTGCAGTTAGCTTCTCAAATTTGTGGAACTTCTATTTCTTTGGTTTCTATTATTGATAAAGACCGACAATGGTTTAAGGCAAAAGTGGGGCTTGATACCGATGAAACCCATCGTGATAGTGCTTTTTGTGCTCATGCAATCTTAGAAGACGATATTTTTGAGGTAGAAGATGCTATAAAAGACCACCGTTTTTTTGATAATCCCTTAGTAACTGGAGGTCCCAATATTCGGTTTTATGCAGGCATGCCCTTAACAACTCCAAGTGGTTTTAATTTGGGTACCTTATGTGTTATTGACCAAAAACCTAAGAAACTTACAGAATCCGAAAAATTTGCTCTCAAAATTTTGGCAAAACAAGTCATAACACAACTTGAATTGCGGTTAAAACTTTCTGACTTAAACAAAAGTTTTTTGGAATTGCAACATCAAAAGTTACAGATTAGCAATAAAAATAAAATGATTACTGATAGTATAAATTATGCTCGCAATATTCAGAAAGCATTGCTACCAACAAAAGAAAATATACAAAAATCTCTACCCGAAAGTTTTATACTATTTAAGCCTCGTGATATTGTGAGTGGTGATTTTTATTATTTTGCTGAACATCAAAACAAAACCATTATTGCCGCCATTGATTGCACAGGTCATGGTGTTCCAGGTGCTTTTATGTGTGTGATGGCAAATGATTTTTTAACACAAATTATTGAAAATGAGCATGTTACAAGTCCAGATAAAATTTTGAAATTACTAAACTTCAAAATTGAAACTGCTCTAAGGCAAAGAGAAACAGGAAATCATGACGGTATGGAACTTACAATTTGTGTGATAGATAAAACAACCAAAATTATGGAAGTTGGAGCTGCAAAAAACTCTTTATATATCTTAGAAAAAGATTCTTGTGTAGAAGTAAAAGCAAACCGTTTTGGAGTTGGTGGTGTTGAAAATGCTGGTATGCAATATACAAAAAGTGTTATTGATTATAATGGTGCGATGATGTTTTATATGTTCACAGACGGTTATTATCACCAATTTGGAGGAGAAGACGGCACTAAAAAATTGACAAAAGCTAATTTATTGCTATTTTTAGAGCAAATTAAAGACGAAAAAATTGAAACTCAAGAACAATTATTGGACGAAAATCTCACAAAATGGATGGGAAAAGAGAAGCAATTAGATGATATTTTACTTATCGGATTTAAGATTTTATAGAAATCTTTGCAATGAGTCTTGGAATTATTATCATACAGTTATCGAGTAATTTATTAAAGCCACTCGATAACTATAATTTAGTGTTATCTTCAAAAATTTATTAAATAACAGCCAAAATTTTATTAGCAACCAAAGGCGGAAAATAATCTATTTTATTATAAATTCCCTTCAATTCCGTTAATTCTTTAAGAATTGTTTCTCTTAATTTTCTGTAATGAGTTTCATTTGGTTCTTTTACATCTTTATAGAATATTGACATAAATGTTTCTTTACCTTTTGTTTTTCCTTCGGCTGGATTACCCCAATAATGAAAAATAGCTATTTTTAGAAAACCATTTACTTTTTTTCCAGATTCGAGGTAACAATGTAATACAAAAGGATTTGTTAAGTGTTCTAACCAACGTATTATAGTCTTTCTATCACCAAGATTATACGCATCCATAAGTTTGTTTTGAGAATATTCAGCTTTGCCATCTCTTTCTTTGTCATAAACAAATAAATCAACAAAACCTTCAATAAATTCTACAAAAAGCTTAATAATGGAAGATAATATTTCTGGTTCATAAAATAATAAAAACAATAACAACAATCCGATTAACGCCATAATTTTAAAATTTAAAAGTGAAAGAATAATTTTATTACACAAAAGTAATAGCTATTTAATTGCCTTGCAAAGTTTTTTGTAGGCTTATGAGAATTAGCACGCAGTTTTGAAAAGACTTGGTAATTGGCATTTGAGAACTAACAGTTCTTAGAGAACTGTTAGTTCTATGCTGTTTACACTAATTAGCATTAATTAACCTTCCTGTACTTGTATAATTAGTTTTTATGCTTGATGGAGTTCCTTTATAATAAACATTCCATTTATTGCTAATCGTAGCATCAATACTTTTGGAAGCAAATATTTTTAAGTGTGAGGTCAAAAATGAACTTGAATAACTTTTTACTATTACATTTTCGGCACTAAGCAAATAAAAATCTATTTCTTTTGTGGCAGTGCTTTCAATATCCAAAGTAGTAGTTTTGCCTTTCAAATTTATTGTTGAGTTATCAGAAAACACTATTTTAGTTAGATTAACGTTGTCTATGGTCGCAATATCAAGTTCCGAAAAATTGGTAAGTTTATAAGACATTTCAGTAGCTTTGACGGTTGTTACCTTAAAATCTACATTACTACGCATATCACAAATTATTTTTTGGGCTGTAAGATTATTTGCTATAATTTCTGCAAAATCACGCATAACAACCGTTAGATTAGCAACAGTAACATTATTAACCTTAAAATCACTATTACTACTCATATCCATAACAAGATTCTGCGGATTAGTAAGCGTATTTGCATTAATTTCTGCAAAATCTCGCAAATTTGCAATAAATCCATTTGGTGTTGTAATGGTATTTTTGATTTTAAAATCTGTATTGCTATTCAAATTAAGCGTAAAATTTTGTTCTACTCTAAAATTTTCTGCATTAATACTACTAAAATCACTCATAACAGACAAAAATGTATTAGCTTTTATATCTCCTTTTACAACAAGGTCAACATTGCTTGTAAGGTCAATTTTGAGTTCTTTGCTAATCAACAGACTTTTATTAATGGTTATGTCTCCAAAATCTCGGCTTGTAAGGTTTAAATTTTCGCTAACTAAATTACCATTTAATATTAAATCTACATTTTTTGACATATCAAGTTTTGTAAGAGTTTTTACCTCCAAATTTTCCATAGTCAAATCACCAAAATCTCTGCCTAAAAAACTAAATGAATTAGCAATAATATTAGCTTTAAAGTTTACATCACTATTTTGTTGTGTTGTAATTTGCATATCTGCAACCATAAATTCATCATAAATCACAACTTTTCCAAATTCGTAAGCATAAATATTACTCAAATTAGACATAATTAGCGTAATTGTAGGTGTAGAAAGAAAACCACTTACGACAGGTTCATATTCAAAAACCTCCGCATTTATTTTGACATATTGCCGATATTCGTTGATGGCATCTGTACTAATTCCTTTGGTGATATAATAACCTGTTGTTGTACCTTTGCGAATCACAACATTTGCATTTTTAATTCGCAAAGATTTAAAAGCAGCAGGCACAAAGGTAATATTGGCAGGCAATGTTGGGTTTGCAGGCGTAGGATTTACAGGAACAGGAACACCACAAGCTGTAAATAAATAGCTTAAAGCTATGAAAATGAACAAGTTATAAATAAATTTCATAAAAGATGAGAAATGTTAAAAATGGGAAAACATATATTTTTTGGAATTTTAATACGTTATCAATGGTGCTTTTTAGCACCTTGACAATCGTATTAAATATTACTTTTATTAATTAAAATTGTAAAAAATGCCTATTTGTATAGGCAAATATGAGTAAGTTCCCGTAGCACCAGAGCCTAAAAAAATGACATTATAACGCAAACTTGCTGTAATATCTAGATTATCGGCTATTTCGTAAGATGCACCCAAAACAGGAGCAAATCCAAAACGAGTCAATGAATATCCAGAGCCTAAACCTAACAAATATGCACCACCTTCGAGTCCTGCATAAGGTTTGAAAGTATCACGACTAAAAAAGTATAAGCCACTTGCCATCAAGCTGCTAAAATAGCCACTACCATATTGAAAATTGCCACCTAATGCGATATTATCAGTAGCAAAATAGTGTCCTGACACGCCAAGACCATAACCAAGACCACCGCCACTACCTAATGATAGGGCTGCGTTTGTGTTTACACCAAGCATAAATTGGGCTTTAGAAATACCTGCCATTGCCATAAGGCATAGCAAAGACATAGAGAAAAAGAGTTTTTTCATTGAGTTTTATTAGATTTAAAATTGATTTGTAAAATTACTTATCGGGTGGCTTCGAGCCACCCGATAGGTAATTTATTTTTATGGGATTATTTTTTTGGTTTTGGTGGATTATTTCCACGACCTGTGCCAGATGGATTTGGCGTTGTGCTTGGAAAATTTGGATTTTTTGGTGTTGGACTTTTTGGTGTTTTTGCCATAATTTTAAGTAATTTTAAAGTGTGATAAGAGAATTTATAATTTTATACTATTTTTTTAACAACTTTTCCATTAATACATTTCAGATTTTCGGCATCTAAAATTTGTTTCCAATTTTCAGGACGTTTTGCATACTCTCTTGACTGCCAATAAGCATCGTGTTCAGGATTTAATTGTTGCGACCTATTGTCTAATTCTGCGTGCTTTTTCATAATTTTAATAAAATTTAAAGGTTTTAAAATTGATTTAATTTTGTTATAGATTACCTTACAAAAGTATAGTTATTTTATATAAAAATAACAAACATACTTTACAGTAAGAATTAGCTTTTTAGTAATTTTAATTAGGTTTTCATTTCTCTGTATGCAGTAAAATTTTTAGTTTATCAAACACAACTTGCATCATAAGATTTATTTCTAAATCATAATAATTTTTATAGCCAAGAAAAGTGGCAATTTTCTGTTCTAAGTCAGGTTTTAGGCTTTGTGTAGCTTTAAAATTTGGAATGGCAGCCAAACGTGCAATCGTATTGGTGTCGCAATCAAGTTCTTTGGCAATAGTTTTGCAATTCATATAACTCAAATTTTCGGTATAAGAAATGGCTAATTTTTTAGCAAGTTTTAAGATAAGTTGTTTTCTAATAAGTATATTCAAAGTAGTAAAATTTTATTTTCACAAAATTAATTAACTTTTTATATAAATTTACTGCATACTTGTCATCTGAAAACTTGCTTTTTGATACTGAAAACCGTATTTTAGGTTGTATTCATTACAACATAACCCAAGCCACCCACAAATATTACACACAAAGAAGCCTTTATATAGTCTGTTACTACGTCTATCATTAAGCTCATTTCCAAGTTTTCGTAGGATTTGTAACCTAAAAAAACAGCAATTTTTTGTTCTACATCAGGTTTCAAAGTTTGCGTAGCTTTGAAGTTTGGCAAATCTGCCAAACGTGCTATCGTATTTGCATCACATTCTAAATAATTTGCAATTTTTTGGCAATCTTTATAGCTTAAAGATTTTGTTGTACTAATTCCTGCTTTTGTGGCAAGTTTTTGCATTAATTTTTGTCTTATTTGACC
>JAYTNF010000242.1:0-10655 GCA_043748455.1 Cytophagales bacterium | reverse complement strand
CCACACATTTACGTTATTGCCTAAATGTGTGGACTGAAGTCCACACTACACAACTTAGGTCTATCAATCTGCATAAACTAATTCTTTAAAGCCTTTTAGCCATGTGATGTGTGGTAAAATTTCTATTTGGTAATAACTATTTTGCAAAATACTTGCAATTTTACTTTGGTTTTGAGGTTGAATATAATGAATAATTTTAGCTGAAAAATCTTTGTAAAATTTGTCAAATACTTCAAAATCAGCAAGTTTTAGTTCATAAAAACTTTCAAATAACTGTTTTTCTGCCAAGTTTAGTAATTTTTCAACCTGAAATTCTGTACTATTCCCAACCTGCACCAACAACGCAAAAGCTGCCCAAAGTTTATATAAAGGTTGCTTGTAATTTTGATTATCATTTTGATTAGAACTTGAGTCATGACTTTGTGTTTGCAATAATTCTAGTTGCAATAACAAAGCTGTATTACTAAGTTGCAAAAATAGTTGATTTGGAATTATCACATGATTCTCAAATGAATTTTCAAATAAATTTTTATATTGTTGCTTAAATATACTTATTAAAGATGTATTCTTATCAATGTTTTTTGGTGAAATTTCTATTTCTTCTACAAAGTAATTTTGAAAAATAGTTGTGTTTATTTTACTGATTTCCAATAAGTTAGCTATTAAATTATTTTCATAATTATTTGTAAAATTCTTATTTATAAAATTTTCATTTGCAAATAAATTAGAAAAGTTTGCTAAATTTATTAAATTAGTAATATCTAAAACATTATTTTGTATTTCGTTTTGCAAGGTATTTTGTGTCTTCTTTTGCGAATAATTTTCAATCTCTGTTACAAAAGAATTTGCCCTAAAACTACTTCGGATAATAATTTTTGTGTTGGCAACAATATGATAATTGCCGACCAAATTCCAGCCTTTTCTTTGCAAAACAGACATATCAATCAAGACATCAAAAGGTTGTTTGCTATTTTGTGTTGGCTCTTTTTCTATGTATTCAGAAATAAATTGCTTTGGGATATTTTTATTGAGCCTTGCATATTCATATTTACGAGTAGTAATAATCGTAACTTGAATATCAGGCAGACTGCGATTTTCACCTTCTAATTCAAAGACTTTATGACATAAATTTTTGAAAAACTCAATAGCCAAATAACCACAAGGCACATCTTGTTCCAGAATTGCAATACGCCAAATGCGGTGTTCCAAAGTCAAATAACCATCTAATAAACACGTTATCAAGGCTTTATGAATACGTGCAATGGCAACAGGACTTAACAACACTTGCAAAGCATCAAGTCCAAGGTCTGTATTTGTTAAAGCATGGCGATAATTTTGTGCAAGTCGGCGAAAATAATCATGTTGCAGCAGTTGTTGAAGTGGTGCAATTTGTCGGTGAATGAGGTTAAAATCTTCAGTTTTTATTCGCCAGACAGGAAGCCACTGATTAAAAATTGCATAATTATTTCGTTGATTATCTATTATTTTTTGAGCTTCTGTTTCATGAATTTCTCCATCAACTTCTATCCACAAGCCTTTTTTATCATTTAACAAGTAAGGAAATTCCACAACATAATCTACTTTTTGATGCTTTTCGGGTATATTTTCAAAGCTGCGTTGTTGCTCAAAAAGCTGAATCCACATATCTCCTGCGGCAGATGACAAATCTTTATGAATAAAATCCTCTTCAAAACGGTTTCCTAATTTCTCCCAACTTTCTTGATAACTACTTGCGGCACTTATTGCATTAAGTCGTGGTTCTATTAAATGCAAAACATTAAATAAGTTTTGTGCAATAATATTGTCATCATTTTTCCAAAAATCTGCAAAAATATCTTTAAATAGTACATTGATTTCTATTTCAGTATCTTGCCATGTATCATAACCAATATATTTTGAAAGCAATAATAAGGCATCATCTTTGGCTCTTGATTTTGCTATAAGTTCGGCTGTAAATTTAGGGTTTAAAGAACTTTGATAATCAAATTCTGCAATGGCAAGATGTTGCAACAAGGCATGCACATGACTTGGCTCAAAATGTGTTTTGAGAAAATCTATGATTTCATTAGAAATATAAGCAATAGATATATTCATTTACATTAACTCGGCTTTTATTATTATTTTTATAGCTTTTAACATCTTAAAAATTGCGAGAATATCTGCACCGCCACTATTATAATCATTACTAACACAATATTCTTGACCATGCAAAACAATAAAATTCCATGTCAAACCCACTACATATAAACCATAAATAGGTTTTTGACTGTCATTATATTCTCGTGCCACCAACATGGCAGCAATAGCTTGTGCATCAGGTGAGCCTTGATTTTCTATACTTTTTTTATATTCGTGAATACAGAAAAAAGGCTGCTTGGGTTCTCGAAAACCTCTGGCAATCATACCATCAACAATACCTGATAATTTATAATCACCAACAATACCTTCTATTTGTCTTTCTAAAAAATAAGAAATTTCTTCGTCATCAATCCGAGCAGCCATGATTAGAGGACTAATAAATTTGTTTTCTAATTCCACTTCATTCCACGCTTTACCTCCACGTATTAATGATGCTTGCAACATAAGTAAATGCTCTCTATCGTGTTCTGATATTTCAATTTGAATGTTTTGCCATTTACTTAGCAATTCACTTGTCCAAATCTGACAAAGCCCAAAAGCATCGTCAAGTTTTGTGAGTGTCCAATTTTTAAAAACTTCGGTTTGCATAATTTTATATTTTTTTGGAGCTAAAAGCTAAGGGTTTATCAGCAAATAAAACCTTTGTTTTTGCCCAAGTTGTTTTAAAAAGTTCAGATTTTCGGTAATTTTCTAAGGCATCGGCATCTTTCCAATGACTATAAGTCATAAAAATAGCTGGATTATCAGCATCTTGCAATAATTCTAAATGCTGACAGTTTTCAAAATTACGAATTAGATTTTTAGAATTGTTAAATATTTCTAAAAAATCTATAGCTTTTTCGGGCAAAAAAGTCATGCGTACAATGCGTATGAGAGTCATGTTATTTTTTGATAATGATTTATTAATTTGTTAAATTATTTATTCATGTAAATGCAAACATATACTTTATTTTTCCATCAACGCAAAAGTTTCTCTGAAATATTTAATCTTTAAGCTAATACAGTAGGACTTGCAGAATACCATAAAGCTGAATTATTTTGTAATTTCTTAGGAATGTTTATATTTGTCTTTGTATGCTTGAAACTCTACAGATTTTTTAAATTTACATTAGATACAATTTTATTTTTATTTCTAACATCTTAAAACATAACCCATGAAAAATTTTTTTGCTCTTTTTTCTGCTTTGCTTTTTTGCACATCATATAGCATGGCACAAAATAATGTTACAAACAATGTAAC
Source organism: Cytophagales bacterium (assembly GCA_043748455.1). GTDB lineage: Bacteria > Bacteroidota > Bacteroidia > Cytophagales > Thermoflexibacteraceae > JAAFKA01. The sequence continues at coordinate 7,276 of JAYTNF010000242.1, read as the reverse complement.
AAATAATCCTAAAAAAAATAAGTATTACAAACTTGCCGAAACTGTAGAAACAAAAGATTACGAACAAGGCAAAATTATAGTTAAATTCAAAAACGGCTTTCAAAACTTGGTAAATTTGCCAACAAATGAAGGGTGGAAATTTTCGCAGGCTTTGCAAAAAATCGGAGGAACTTCAAGAGAAAGTTTAAATTGCGACAAACTTTTTAAAGATGCACATTTGCAAAATTCTGGCAGAGTTGATAATAGTAAACCACTCACAGTTGATTTAACACTGTTTTTTGATGTCAAATATGATGCTGCAAAAATGGATATAGAAACAGCTATCAATGTTTTGTATGCAACAAATATGATAGAATATGCAGAACCTTCGTTTATCAAACAAATATTTTATACGCCAAATGACCCACAAATTGGTAACCAATATTATTTGGATAACTTGCAAATGTATAAAGCATGGGATATTAGCAAAGGAGATTCTTCAATAGTTATTGCCATTGTTGATGCAGGTGTGCAACTTAATCACCCAGATTTAAAGAACAAAATCAAGTATAATTTGGCAGACCCTATCAACGGAATTGATGACGACAAAGATGGTTTTATTGATAATTCAAGAGGTTGGGATTTTGCAGGTGCTGATTTTAATAGCTTGCAAGCCGATAATAATCCGACTGTTTTTGGTGATAACAACACACATGGAACTGCGGTTGCGGGTTGTGCAGCAGCAGATACAGACAACAAAATTGGCATGGCAGGTATTGGTTTTAATTGCAAAATCTTGCCCATAAAACACGCAGCCGATAACGACACACGAGGACCTGGTGGCTCAAATCAAGGTTTGTATGGCACAAGTGTTGGTATTGTTTATGCAGCAAATCATGGTGCAAGCATCATTAATGCTTCTTATGGTAGCAATGATTACAGTCAAGTAGAACAAGATGTGATAACTTATGCAACGATAGACAAAGGTTGTTTGGTGGTGGCTGCCGCAGGAAATAGTGCAAAACGTGAAGCAAGTTATCCCGCATCTTACAATTATGTATTGTCGGTTGGTGCAACGGATAAAGCAGATGCAAAAAGTTCCTTTTCAACTTATCACAATACCGTTGATATTTCGGCACCAGGTTCAGGAATTTGGACTTCTCATTTTGATTCAGACTATAAAAATACTGATGGAACTTCATTTTCTTCGCCAATAACCGCAGGTGCAGCAGGTTTGGTTAAGTCTATGTATCGCAATTTTACAGGTTTGCAAGTTGGTGAATTATTGCGTGCAACTGCCGATGATGTGGTGGGTGTTCGAGGAAGTATTAAAAAAGAAGAAATGGGACGTGGACGTTTAAATGTGCAACGTGCATTGACCGAAAAGCCTTTTGCAGTAAAATTACTAAAATACGAAATCTTAAACACTCGTGGAAATACTGCCCAAGCTGGTGACACAGCAACGCTAACAGGTGATTTTATCAATTATCTTTTTGCAACTTCGCCAAATTGCAAAGTGAGTTTAAGTTCTGATAATCCTGCAATTTCTGTTCTAAAAGCTGATGCAAATTTGGGTGCAATACAAACTTTGCAAACCATAAATAGCAAATCAACGCCCTTCAGAATAGCTATTCAAAACAATGTTTCAAAAGATACAGAAGTCATTTTGCGTTTAGATTATGAAGATAATGGAAAAACTGACCGACAATTTTTTGCAATTACCTTAAATCCAAGCTATTACATCATTAACAAAAATAGCATGACAACTTCTATTGGCAGCATTGGACGTATTGGTTATGAGGACACACAAAACCAAAAAGGTGGCGTTGGTTTTGTCTATAATGGCAATCCAATTCTATTTGAATTAGGTTTGATGATGGGAACTTCTGAAACCAAAGTTCCTAATACAGTTAGAAGTATTGGTAGCACGTATGGCAATGATTTTCAAGTTGTTAATTTTGTGAATGAAGTAAGTCCTTCAAAAGTTTCTGAATATGATTTGCAAGGTACTTTTAATGATAATAATGCAGGAAACAGAAAAATTGGTTTAACTGTAAATTACAAATCTTATGTATGGGCAGGGAAACCAAATGACAAGTTTTTTATTGTCGAATATACTGTTAAAAATACCACAGCCCAAGCCATAAATGACTTTAATATTGGCATGTTTGCCGATTGGGACATTAGTGATAGTGGTGCAGAAGACAAAGCAAATTGGGATAATACCAATAATTTGGGTTATATTTATCACACAGCTTCGTCAGGTTTATATGGTGGTATTCAACTACTTAGTAAAAATTACAAGCCAAATTATTACGCCATAAATAATGATGATGACACCAATGTTGGCGTTTATACTTCTAATACAGACAAAGGTTTTACAGACAAAGAAAAGTATAAAACCATGTCAAATGGCTTAGACAAAATTACTGCGGGAGATTTAACACCAAAAGGCAATGATGTAAGTCATGTCGTGGCAGCAGGTGGTATCACGATTGCAGCAAATGACTCTGTAAAAATAGCTTTTGCATTTTTGGGTGGTGATAATTTGAAAGATTTACAAGCATCAGCATCAGCAGCTAATAGCTTGTATAACAGCACTTTACAAGCAAAAACACCAACAGTAATTAGCCAAAATGTTTGTTATAATAGTGCCACAACTTTAACCGCAAGTGGTGCAACAAAATTTAATTGGTACAATAGCATTTCTGGTGGAAAATTGATTGCAACAGGCAACACCTATAAAACTTCGTTGCTCACAGCAGACACTGCAGTTTTTGTGTCAAATGCTGAACAACCTTTTGAAAGTGTACGCACAAGAGCAACGGTTACAGTGGCAGCAAATCCGCAAATCCGTTTAAATGGCTCTGCACAAATTTGTCAAAACGAAAGAATTACACTTACCGCAGGACGTGGAAATTCTTATTTATGGAGTAATGGTGCAACTTCTCAAAGTATTACAGTTGGCACAGCAGGCACATATTCTGTTACAGTTCGTAGCACAAATCCTGTTTGCGAAGCAGTTTCCTCACCAATTACGGTTTCAGTTTCGCCAATTGAGGCAAAATTTACTTCAAGTTTTAGCACTATTGATTTTAAAGATAATCAAGAAATTAGCTTTACAGACCAAAGCACAAATGCAGTAAGTTGGTTGTGGGAATTTGGAAATGGTGCAACAAGCAGAGAACAAAATCCTAAATTGAAGTTTGCAACTTTTGGAAATTATAATGTAAAACTTACTGTTACTTCCTTAGCAGGTTGCAATGCAATAACTTCAAAAGCCATTGAAATAACAGGTTTGGAAGATGAAATTTTTGCTTCACAAATCAAATTATTTCCAAATCCGACAGAAAATCAATTTACAGTTTCTCTTGCAAATCAGACAATAGGAAAAGTTAAAATGCAGATTTTCAATGTTTTAGGAAGTTTGGTTGCTGAAGAAACCATAGAAAAAGATGCAAATATTCTTACTAAAACTTTCAATATTGCACATTTAGCAGCAGGAATTTATACAATGCAGTTGCAAGATGGGAAGGCAATGGCAGTGAAAAAATTGGTGATAACGAAATAAAAAATTCATGATACTTTTGGAAAGTTAGTTTACTTTCCAAAAGTTTTCTCAAAAAATATTACTTTTTCCTTCCATATAATTTATGTGCTTGGGAAAAATATCCTCCTGACATTGCTGAAGCAATAGAAAATTCGCCACATAATAAAGTTGCGGCACACAAAGCAGCAAATTTACGAGATTTTCCAACCCCATAACAGTCCATAATTTTTAAACATTCTTGTTGTGTTGGCAAATGTGTGCCACCGCCAACAGTACCTACAATTAAGTTAGGTAAAGTAACAGAGCCATATAAATCGCCATTTTCTACTACTTCTGTCCTCGATATTCCCACACAAGCCTCTGTAACGCAAGCTGCATCTTGTCCGCAAGCTATAAATATGGCAGCTAATCCGTTTGGGAAATGTGCATTAAAGCCTGTTGAACCCATTTTGAAAGCACCCATTGCAGAAGTTTGCCAAAATTTCACCAATTTTTCGGGTGTTGTCCGCAAAAATTCGGTTACAACTTTTCGGGGCAATACAATTTCGGCTGTTACATATTTTCCTCGTGGCATAGCAAAAGCTGCACCTCGCATTTTTTTGTCGCCAGAAAAATTGCCATCAATAAACCATTCTAGAATTGCTATTGGGCAATTTTGCAAAATATATCTACATACCGCATCTGTGCAAACTGTAACCATATTCTGCCCTGAGGCATCACCTGTATAATATTCGCAAACCATAATAATATGATTTCCTTCAATTAAGAACCGTAAATCTTGCAATTTTGCAAAACGACTATGTTGGCTAACAATTTGTTGCAATGTTTCTTCTTGAGGATTGAGCCAAGCCACAAATGCAAGTCCTTCATTCAGGGTTGCAAAATGAAAAATTGGACAACGCTGCACTTGTTCACTAATAACCGCCGTTGTAATTGTTCCTGCCATGCGACAAGCAACAGTTCCACGATGATATGAAGCCACCAAAGCACCTTCAGTAGTTGCCAAAGGCACAAAAAAATCTCCTGTTGCATCAGTTCCTTGCACACGCATAGCTCCAATGATGCCTGTCGGAATTTGGGTCATGCCAATATATTGTTCAATATTTCCTTTTAAAGCAGGAATATCGGTATAAGTTTGCTGATTTGCTAAATAAGGAAACTTGCTATTTGTTTGATTTTCAAGGAGTTGCAATCTTAATTGTTGCCCTTCTAATGTCCAAGATTTTTTATTAATAATCCGTTCGGTATCTGTATTCATTATCAAATTAATATTATAACTATCAATATAAGTTATACTTTGTCTCTAAAAAAATCTATCACAATTTGCCAAACACCAAGCAATTTAGGCAAATTTGAGAGGCTATAAGTTTCTGTATCTTTCCAGATAGTTTGCCCTTCGAGTTTCATAAATTGCCAATCTGTACCTGAGCTCACACAACCGTAAATGTCATGAATGTTATTTTTGTGCTTTTGATTATAAACCCTTGCTCCATACATTTGGGCTGCACACTGGGCAAGACTGTCTTCAATAGCTCCTTTTTTTGCTTCACAAAGACTAATAATAGGTTTTTGCAACTCAAGAGCATCACGTTTGCCTACCCAAAGATAATCTACTTCACCATTAAGTTTTATTTTTTTGTCGGCTGGCAAATTTTCTCCCGAAAAAAGTTGTGCAAAATCTTTATTTCTCATTTTGACAAAAGTTAGCACAGGAACAACCAGAAATTCCGATTTTATTTTTTCATTTCTCAAAGGAAATTGTTTGGCAACTTCTAATTGTTGTAACAAAAAATCTGAAGGTTTAATGTCAATAACAGTTTCAAAAAGAGGTTTGATAAGAGTTACCAAACCGTATTTAGTTTCCAAATCTTCTATACTAAAATCTGAATATGCCATAACTTTGTTGTTTTAATTATAAATTATCTAATTTTGCTTGTATAATTGCTTTTAGGCTTTTCATGATTCTAAAAACATCAAAATTTCTACACTTGTTTAATTCCAAATGCTTTTTCGAGTTTTGTAAGTGTCTATTCTTTAAATGTTGCTTTTATCATACTTGTAATAGCTTAAAATTTAAGCAAATATAGAAAGAAATTACGTGAAATTTGATAATGATATTAATAATTTGTTTTGTCATTCTTCGCAAGCTCAGAATGACAGAACAAGAAAACAAATAAGCAATGTCATTAATAAATCATTCTCAAACTATTTCATATCTTTTGTATTATTGATAAAAAATTATAGCTTTGCAGATAAATAATCACTCAAATAATAACTCATGAGTATTTTAGCCAATAATCCAACACTAAGTTCTTGGGTAAATGTCCCACAAAATTCTGATTTTCCTATTCAAAACTTGCCTTTTGGTGTGTTTCGTACTGCTAACAAGTCTGCACGCATAGGCACACGCATTGGAGATTATGTTTTGGACTTGGAAGCAGCCACAAAATTTGATTATTTTGATGATATTCATTTTGATAAAACGGTATTTAGTGCCAACAAATTGAATAATTTTATGGCTTGTGGCAGACCTGTGTGGCAGGCAGTTCGCCAGCGAATTTCTGATTTATTGGCTGGTACAGAGCAAAATTATAGCAAAACAGAACAGTTTTTAGAGGATAGTTTATTGATTCCAATCGCAAAAGTAGAAATGTTATTGCCCGTTCAAATACCAAATTATACAGATTTTTATTCAAGTATAGAACACGCAACAAATGTAGGCAAAATGCTCCGCCCAGAAAATCCATTGCTTCCAAATTGGAAACATTTGCCTGTTGGCTATCATGGACGTGCATCATCTATTATGGTTTCAAATACAAATTTTCATAGACCAAAAGGACAATTCAAATTGCCTGATAGCGAAACTCCTATTTTTGGGGCAACTCGCCAGTTAGATTTTGAGTTAGAAATGGGCTTTATCATGGGAACAGGTAATGCATTAGGTACGCAAATTACAACTACACAAGCAGAAGAACATATTTTTGGTTTTGTATTATTTAATGATTGGTCGGCTCGTGATATACAAGGTTGGGAATATGTGCCATTAGGCCCTTTTCTAGGAAAAAACTTCTTTTCCTCCGTTTCTGCGTGGGTTGTAACTCTTGATGCTTTGCAACCTTTCAGAGTTGCCCAACCAGAACAAGATGTAGAAATTTTGGATTACTTAAAATTTGAAGGAGATAGAAATTTTGACATTCAGTTAGAAGTTGCGGTTAAGCCAAAAGATGCTAACGAAACTGTTGTTTCTAAGTCAAATTATAAATATATGTATTGGAATATTGCCCAACAATTAGCACATCATACAATTAATGGTTGCAATACGCAAATTGGAGATTTGTATGCTTCGGGCACAATTAGCGGAAAAACACCAGATTCTTATGGTTCTATGCTCGAATTGGCTTGGAGAGGTACAAAACCTTTGCAAATGACTGATGGAACAGAACGTAAATTTATTCATGATTATGATACGGTTATCATACGTGGTTTTGCCGAAAAAGACGGTGTAAGAATTGGTTTTGGAGAAGTTAGCAATATGGCATTACCTGTAATTTAAACACTTTAATTATGAAATATGAAATATGAATTATGAATTATGAATTTTTTTGACTACAAAAGACTTTATATTTCATAATTAAAGTAATTCATAATTAAAGTAATTCATATTTCATAATTCATATTTCATAATTCATATTTCATAATTCATATTTCATAATTCATATTTCATAATTCATATTTCATAATTCATAT
>JAYTNF010000241.1:0-12072 GCA_043748455.1 Cytophagales bacterium | reverse complement strand
CAGTAAAATCTTTCATAAAGTTAATTTTGTGGCTTGAATAATTACAAAATTATACTTTTTGCAAAGATTTTACTATTTTATTCTACGCAACTTACATTAGATAATCAAATCTATACAGATTTAAAAGAAATTCTTGGCGTTTTGCATCATATTATACAACTGTATATAAAATAGCGGAGTATATTCAGGGAGTTCGTGCAGAGGTAAAAAGGTTAGAAAATGAGGCAAAATACGAGGTAATGAAGGCGAAAAAAGAAGTGAAAAGGTTGATTTTGGGAGTGTAGCATAGATTAAAATCTGTGCTTTTTTTACCAAGAAAAGCACAGATTAAAGTATTAAATAATGTAAGTTGTGTAGAATGTGCCGCACTCTTTAGGGTGTAGGGTTTTTAATAAATTTGCTTTGCAAATTTATTAAAAACCCTTAAAATGAGTTTTTTTTAACTATTTTATTGCTATTTCGCAACAACCTTGCACCCTAAAGAGTGCGGTGCACAATACTACGCAATTTACATTAAATAAGTAATAAAGATTACTTTAACTAATTTTTATTACCTATTCTTCCCCTAAAAATCCATAACGATAATCTGTCGGCGGAACAAAAGTTTCTTTAATGGTACGTTGCGAAACCCAACGCAAGAGGTTAAATACAGAACCAGCTTTGTCATTTGTTCCAGAGCCACGGCTACCTCCAAAAGGCTGTTGTCCTACAACTGCTCCTGTTGGTTTGTCGTTAATGTAGAAATTTCCTGCAGCATTTCGCAATTTTTCCACTGCCAAATCAATAGCATAACGGTCTTGTGCAAACACTGCACCTGTTAAAGCATAAGGCGAAGTATTATCTACCAAATATAAAGCCTCCTCAAAATGTTCTGGGTGATAAACATAAATTGTCAATACGGGTCCAAAAATTTCTTCGCACATCGTCACATATTGCGGTTCATCAACCCTCAAAATCGTAGGCTCAACAAAATAACCAACCGATTTATCATAATTTCCACCTGCAACAATTTCTACACCTTCGCTATTTTTTGCTTTGTCTATATATCTTGCAATGTTGTCAAAAGATTTTTCATCAATAACTGCATTAAAGAAATTGCGAAAATCTTCAGGACTTCCCATTTTTATGGTTGCTAAATCTTCTTGCATATATTTTTTCACTTCTTCCCACATATTCGCAGGAATATATGCACGTGAAGCAGCCGAACATTTTTGTCCTTGATACTCAAAAGCACCACGCACAAGGGCAGTTGCTAAGGCTTTTGCGTCAGCCGATTTATGGGCAATCACAAAATCTTTTCCGCCTGTTTCGCCAACTAAACGAGGATAAGTTTTATAATTTGCAACATTTTCAGCAATAGTTTTCCAAATGGTATTAAAAGTATTGGTGCTACCTGTAAAGTGAATTCCTGCAAAATCTTTGTGAGGAAATACAACTTTGCTAACTGTAATGCCATCGACATAAATCAAATTAATAACACCATCAGGCACGCCAGCCTCAATAAACACTTCCATTAATACATTGGCTGCATAAATTTGCGTCATGGCAGGTTTCCAAACAACAGTATTTCCCATCATGGCAGGTGCAGTTGGTAAATTGCCTGCAATGGCAGTAAAATTGAATGGTGTGAGTGCAAAAACAAAACCTTCCAAAGGTCTGTGTTCTAATCTGTTCCACATTCCTGCTTGTGATTCAGGTTGTTGTTGGTAAATCTGCGTCATAAAATGCACATTGAAACGCAAAAAATCAACCATTTCGCAAGCTGCATCAATTTCGGCTTGATAAATAGATTTTGATTGTCCAAGCATTGTAGCTGCATTGATTTTAGCTCTGTATTTTGTAGCTAATAAATCCGCTGCTTTCAAAAAAATGGCTGCTCGGTGTTCCCAAGCCAAATTTGCCCAAGATTCTTTTGCACCTAAAGCTGCATTAATGGCTTGCGTTACGTGGTCTGCATCGCCAATAGAATAATGTCCAAGTGTGTGTTTATGGTCGTATGGAGGTGAAAGACGACCTTTTTTGTCTGTAAAAACTCTTTCCGAACCAATATACATGGGTATATCTTGCGTTTCGCTGCGAAGTTTAGCCAACATTGCCTTTACTTCTTTCTTTTCAGGCGAATTTGGCAAATAAGTTTTTACGGGTTCATTAATTGGGACAGGTACTTTTGAAATACTGAACATAAATTTTGATGTGTTAGGTGTGTTGCGAATGATTTGTTAATGATTGCCTTTATTGATAAAAGATTGATAATGTCGCAAGTTATAAAACCTTTTGGAGTTAGTGAATGGAAAGTGGAAATATTTGTTTTGATGGTTGTATTTAGATGTTGGTATTTATTATTTGTTTATCTTGTCATGTTGGGCTTGGGAAGAATCTGAATTATTACAATTTTGACCTAATAACACCAGATTTTTCCCAAGCTCAACACGACAAAACCTTAAAAAACTTTCTCAAGAAGTTTATTTTATTTCCTAATCCTTTAATTCAGAAAGTCTTGTAACCTCCATTTCTGTAAATTTACGTCCAATTCTATTCACAAAAGCACCTAAAACTACAACGCTAATCAAGATATCTAACAAAATTCCTGTGTTTACCATCATCGGCATTTCACTACCGATGGCAACAGAAAGTAAGAAAATTCCATTTTCTATAATCAAATAACCAATTAAATGGCTAATAACCTCTCGGTGAGTCATAATTAAGACAAAACCAGTAAAAATAGCCGATATAGAGACTGTAAAATATTTAATTTTTAGCTGATTACTTGGCAAAGTTGATGAGAACATAAAGAACAAAATAATTGCTAAGGAAACCATAATCAAAATATAAAAAATAGGGATTGTGGTATTTACCGTTTTTGCAATTTTATTTCTTTCTACAATTTGTTTGAGATAATAAGGGATAATTAAAGCCTTGAAAATTAAGGTTTCAGCTAAAATAAATCCTAAATTTGCTACATTAATATGCTTTAACTCAATAAGAGCAATAACAAATAATAAAAACCCTTGCACCACAAGAAAACGAATGTGTGTTGCTATTCTTTCAGCAACAGATAAATAAATTAGTGTAATGGCAAAAGAAATAATGCAAAGATTGAGTAACATAAGTAATTATGAGTTTTTAATTGTAAGTAATAGGACAATTACACAAAAGAGTGAAAAATAGAATAACTTTGACAATATAACAGCTTATATTTAACTTAAAATTTAAAAAGATAGTAAAAATATTTTTCTAAGATGTGTATAAATTTACAAAATAGTTATCTTTATGCAACTTTGAAAACTGTCGAGAAACCACACTAAACACAACAAAAATGAAAAAAATAGGAGTTTTTACATCAGGTGGCGATGCTCCTGGCATGAATGCCTGCATAAGAGCCGTGGTTCGGGCTTGTTTGTACCACAAATTAGAAGTTTCCGGTATTATTCGTGGTTATAGTGGCATGATAAGTGGCGAAATAAAAGAATTAAATTCTTTTTCGGTCAGCAATATTATCCAACGTGGAGGCACAATTTTAAAATCTGCTCGCAGCGAAGAATTCAAAACCAAAGAAGGACGTGCAAAGGCTTTTGAAAACTTGCAAAAACATGGTATTGAAGGCATTGTAGCTATTGGTGGTAACGGCACTTTTACAGGTGCTGAGTTGTTTCATGCAGAGCATGGTGTACCAATTATTGGCGTACCAGGAACTATTGACAATGATTTATTTGGAACAGATTATACACTTGGCTTTGATACTGCAGTAAATACTGCATTAGAGGCATTAGATAAAATCAGAGATACCGCCGACTCTCATGACAGAGTATTTTTTGTAGAGGTAATGGGACGTGATTCGGGTTATATTGCTATGGAATGTGGCATTGGTGGCGGTGCAGAATTGGTGCTAATTCCAGAAAGAGATGACAGTATTGATAATGTAATTAATACTTTGAGAGATGGTTTTAATAGGTCAAAAACTTCGTCTATTATCATTGTTGCAGAAGGTGAGGAAATTGGTAACGCAAACAGTATTGCAAGATTGGTAAAAAACAAACTCAAACATTTAGATATTCGTGTTACAACACTCGGACATATTCAGCGTGGTGGCTCTCCTTCGGGTTATGACCGTACACTTGGCAGCCGTTTGGGTGTGGCAGCCGTAGAAGGTTTGATAGCAGGACAAACTAATGTTATGGCAGGAATGGTAAATAATATATTAGTTTATACGCCTTTTGGTGATGCTATTCGCAAGAAAAAACATATTAACGAGGATTTGATGCGGTTGGTAAATATTTTGAGTATGTAATTTTAAAGATGTCATCTTGCGAAATGTCGCACCACTCAAAAGATGACATCTTTAAAATGCTTTAGAATTATACTTTGATACATTTCACATCTCTACACTTTCCATGCAAACCAACATAAAAACTGTTTTTCAAACAATAACTGCACAATTACAAACAATTTATGACAAAAATGAAGCTGAAAGCATCGCTTTTTTGCTTATTGAATTTTTATATAAAAATAGTCGTACAGATGTTTTGGTTGCCAAAGAACTTATCAATTTTGATGAAAAACTGTTACAATCTTACATCAATCGGCTTTTAAAACATGAGCCAATTCAGTATATTATTGGTAAAGCATTTTTTTATGAAAATGACTTTATTGTCAATCAGCACACATTAATTCCTCGTTCTGAAACTGAAGAATTGGTACATTTGATTATTCAAGAAAATAAATTGCGTAATCACTTGAAAATCATTGATATAGGAACAGGAACAGGTTGTATTCCCATAACATTATTTCATAACCTCACACAAGCTGATGTTTATGGTATTGATATTGACAAAAATACCTTAGAAGTTGCCCAAGAAAATGCACGCAATTTATCGGCAAATATTACATGGATAAATCAAGATATTTTAAATACAGAAATTGCATGGCAATCAAATTTTCAAGTGAAATTTGACATGCAACCTGACATGAAATTTGATATTATTGTTAGCAATCCTCCGTATGTTCGTGAACTCGAAAAAACCGCTATGCAACCTAATGTGCTGAATTATGAACCCGCAAAAGCATTGTTTGTGAGCAATGAAAATCCACTGATTTTTTATGAAGCCATTGCTGATTTTGCTCTCAAATATTTAGCAAAACAAGGCAAGTTATATTTTGAAATTAACCAATATTTAGGTCAGGAAACTAAGCAAATGTTAGAAAGCAAAGGTTTTATAGAGGTAGAAATTATCAAAGATTTGCATGAAAATGATAGGATTTGTAAGGCGAAAAATTTATTAAGAGTTTATTAACAAAAAAAGCCGACAAGGTCGACTTTCTTTGTAGCATTACTAACTTAAAATCTTTAAAAACATGAAAAAACATGAGTGTACGAAATTGAACACTTTTTTTTTACAAAACAAGTTATTTGTTAAATTTGTTTAAAATTTGTTAAAATTATTTTTAGTAATATTAGGTAAATACCTTTGTGTTTTATTTTTTTGTCGAGTTCGCCAAAACTAAACTCACGATTAAAGCAATACTACCTGCCGCAATAATAAAAAAAGTTTGGGCAGAGTGCATTAAAAAAGCCAATTCCATGCCTTGTTGTTGCGACAAGCCATAAAGCACAACCGTATTTCCAATAAAATAGTGATATACGCCCGCAGAACCCGCAGGAGCAGGAATAATCACACTTACAGCACTCATTACCAAGACTGCCAAACCACAATCCAATCCTAAAACAGAGGTTTCAGGCAGCGTAAAAAACAAATAATAAGATGTTAGACAATAGCAAACCCAAATAGAAATAGTATGTGAAATAAATAAAATTTTACTTCTATTATCTAATTGCAAAACAGATAACAAACCATCTTTTAAACCCCAAATAAAACTTTCTATTTTACTGTAAATAGCTAATTGCTGCAACTTTTTACGAAAATAAAAAATAATTCCTAAAATAATTATTCCAATTAAAGCAATAGCACCTAAAATGATATATTTTTGAGAACTATTTTGACCTGAATTTTGATTCGAGTTTTGGTTAAAGCCTTGCAAAATAAAATCTCCAATTTTATCAAATTCGAGAAAAATAATCACAATAGTAATGAGTATCATACAAATCATGTCTATAACTCTTTCTGCAATCACAGCCCCAAAAGAAATATTAACAGGAATATTTGCAGTCCGATTGAGAATAGCACAACGGGTAAATTCGCCAGAACGAGGAACTGCTAAATTTGCCAAATAGCCAACCAAAACAGCCAGAAAAGTTCGAAAATTACCTGCATTATAACCTAATGGTTTTAGCATTAAATTCCAACGTACAGCCCTATTATAATGGCTTAGTAAATAAATTGCACCTGCAATAATGACCCATTTATAATCTATTTGCTTAAATTTTTCTAGCATTTCGCCAACAGGCTGGTTGCGATACAAATACCAAAAAAGTCCTACTGCAAGGACTGTTGATACAATGTATTTGAGGGCAGAAAAAAAATTAAATTTCATGTTTATATTGATTAATGTGATACTGACAAATTAGCTTTCTATTCGTTTAATTTCTGCACCCAAAGCATTTAATCTTTTGTCAATATGTTGATAACCTCTATCTATTTGTTCGGCATTTTTAATCACACTTGTCCCTGTTGCCGACATTGCTGCAATTAATAAGGAAACTCCTGCACGAATATCTGGGGAAGTCATCTGAATACCTCGCAAAGCATATTCTTTATTCAAACCAATAACTGTTGCTCTATGTGGGTCGCAAAGAATAATTTGAGCCCCCATATCAATAAGTTTATCAACAAAAAACAACCTACTTTCAAACATTTTTTGATGAATGAGTACCGTACCTTTTGCTTGTGTTGCCACAACAAGCATAATACTCAACAAATCAGGCGTAAAACCAGGCCAAGGAGCATCGGCAACTGTTAGGACTGACCCATCAATAAACTTTGTGATTTCATAATGTGATTGCGAAGGAATAAAAATATCATCATTCCTAAATTCCATAGCAATTCCAAGTTTTTGAAACACAGAAGGAATCAAGCCAAGTTGGTCAATTCGTGCATTTTTTATGGTAATTTCTGAACTTGTCATGGCTGCCAAACCAATAAAACTTCCTATTTCTATCATATCAGGCAATAAAGTATGGGTTGTGCCACCCAAATATTCCACGCCTTCAATGGTCAAAAGATTAGAGCCAATGCCAGAAATTTTTGCACCCATGCGGTTTAGCATCGAGCAAAGTTGTTGTAAATAGGGTTCACAAGCTGCATTATAAATTGTGGTTTTGCCCTTTGCCAAAACTGCTGCTAAAATTACATTGGCAGTTCCTGTAACGGAGGCTTCGTCAAGTAACATATAGCAACCTTGCAAATTGGAGGCATCGACATGATAGAAAGTATCATTGACATCATAATTAAATTTTGCACCAAGTTTCTCGAATCCTAAGAAATGTGTGTCTAAACGGCGGCGACCAATTTTATCACCACCAGGTTTTGGAAGTTTTCCTTTGCCAAAACGTGCCAACAGTGAGCCTAAAATCATGACAGAACCACGCAAAGCCGCAGCTTGTTGGCGAAATGCATCAGTTTCGAGATAATCTATGTTTACGTTTTTAGCAATAAATTCGTAGGTGCTGCCTGCTAATTCTTCGCCAATTTTGCGAACTTCTACACCAAAAGAAATTAGTAATTCTATTAATTTATTGACATCTCTAATATCTGGGACGTGTTTAACGATTATTTTTTCGGGTGTTATCAATACTGCACACAATATTTGCAAAGCTTCATTCTTTGCACCTTGTGGCACTATTTCGCCTTTTAGTCGTTTGCCGCCTGTAATTTCAAAAGTGGTACTCATGATATTTTATGAAATATGATTGAAAGATAATTTATAAAAGATGTTTTTGATAGCCATAATTTATTCACCTAAGGCAAATATTCTGATAATCTTATACAAAGATGTTATTTTTTTTGGAAAATCTTGTCTTTTTGAAAAATTTATGCACAAACTATTTAGCTTCTAAAATTTGATAACCCTGTTATTTTTAACCTATCTTGTTATTCTTTACTTTGCTCAAATGGCAAAACATAACCTATTAATATTGTGATTAAACTATGCACAAATTACATGAATTAGTAGCCAAAAAGATAGTAAAAAATGGAGCAAATACATTATCATTTTTTGTAAAAATAATTACTATGCAAGCATAATATTTTTGATAAAAAATTAGGATAATAAATTTACAAATTATACCTTTGTAGCATATTAAAAGAGTAAAAACATATTAACCATATAACTACATAACATCATGAAAAAATTACACATTTTAGCACAAACTTGCATCGCATTTTTGGTGGTTTCTTTCTCTGCATTTGCACAAACAGAAGGACAATTGGCTAACCCATCTGCAATTTCAGCAGCACGTACAGAAGGGGATATTTTTGGCAACAGTTCTACGCCAGTAAATACAATTATGTATGGCGGAGTTCCTGCCAACGCAAAACCACAAGTTTTAGTTTTTATTCATGGTTACACTTCAAGTGGAACAACTTGGTATGAAAACAATGATATGTATTCAAAAGCATTTGCAGCAGGTTATCGCACAGCTTTTGTAACTGTAAACCCAGACAAAAATATGTGGGCAAACGGAGAAATGTTCAAAAATATGTTGAATACAATTACTGCAAAATATGGTGTAGGTAAAGTTACAGTAATTTGTCATAGTAAAGGTGGCGTTGATACAGATGCAGCAGCAATTCACTACGGAGCTTATACAAAAATTAGCAGAGTTATTACTTTAGGAACTCCACATTTTGGAACTCCTTTGGCAGATTTAGCACAAAGTAACTGGATTTATTGGTTATCTTATGTGTTTGGACAAAGAAACGCAGCAACAGATTGTTTGCAAACAGGTTATATGAGTTATTTCCGCAGTGTAACAGATAATCACGCAAACCGTCCTTTTGTAAATGTTCGTACGATTGGTGGTTGGGGTTGGGGTTTTGCATTATCTTTACCAGGTGCATATTTGGCTTTAAATGGTGGCGGAAGTTCAGTTGGAGGTAATGATGGTGTTGTAACTTATCCAAGTTCAAAAAGACCAAATTCTATAACTTTATTAGGTGGTGATGGCACTGCTGCAACAAGAATAAATCACTTAGAACTTCCCAAAGGAAGCAATATGTGGCAATATGTTATGCCACAAATTAGCACAACAGCATCTGAGGCTTTTCAAGTAACTAATGAATTATCTATAAATTATAACGCAGTAAGTAATTCAGGTTCACAAATTGTAAGCAGCAAAGGTGGAAGCCAAAATTTCAGTGTTGAAAATGGTGCAAAAGCTATTAACATTGACATTCATCATTTAGATGGTAACGATAAATTTAATTTGATAGCACCAAACGGAGCAAAAGTAGCTTACAAAATAGAAAACAATTCAGCAGCAGGTCGTGGAGATTTATTCGGTAAAAGTTCTACTACTTTGAGTGTTGAAAATCCAATTTCAGGAAATTATACTATTGTTTCAGAAAGTCCTTTTGTAGCTATTGTAAGTGCAGAAAATGGTGTATCTGTTTCTTTAAGTTCTGATTTGAATAACGAAAAATGGGTTTACAATGCAGGTGAAACAATGAATTTGAAATTAAATGTAATTGGAAACCAAGTTACAAATACAAAAGGTGCAACAGTAACAGGTGTAATGACTTTAACAACAGATTTGATGGGAAATACTGTAAGTCGCAGCAAAAATGTAGTTTTGAAATTCATAGAAAGTAACGGAGTTTATGCAGTATCAGTAAAAGAAAACTTGCCAACAGGTGTTTACAACATTGCAATCAATGCTGAAAACGGAAATTTCCGCAAAACTTTAATCACAAGTATTGCCGTAACAGACAAAACTGCAAAATCTCAATTAGAAAATCATTTGAATAAATCAATATTTGAAAATAAAGCAACTGAAAAATTAGGCTTTGGAATGTTACCAAACTATCCAAATCCATTTAACGGAAGCACAAACATTGCTTTTGAAATTGCACAAACTGATAATTATGTACTTACAATTTATGATGCTTTGGGTAGAAATGTAAAAAACTATGATTTATCAGCTTACGAAGTTGGAAAACATACAATTTCTTTGGAATCAGTAGATTTGTTAAGCGGAATGTATATTGCAGAAATTAGCAACGGTAAACAAAAAGCAACGCAAGTAATGGTTTGCACAAAATAATTTTACCAAATTTTAAATTAAGTAAGAACAAAAAACCTTAGCATTAAATTGTTAAGGTTTTTTTTGCTATTTCTCTACTTTCTCCATCACACACTCAATCACAGTTCTATTTTCGTAATCAAAATTCATTCCCACTAAACATAATTGTCGACTATCAGCAAGGTGTTTTTCGTAATAAGTTTTATTCTTAATTTGCAACAAAGCCTGCTTTGTAGAACTTGAAAACTTAAACTCTATGATGTAAATATAATCGGGGACAAAAATCACTGCATCAATTCTACCTTTGTTGGTGCTATCTTCTGCTATAATTTCTAAACCTAATATTTTTAAAGTCAAATAAATAATTAAATGATAATAAGCCTCTTTATTGGGTATTGCAATTTGATAAGGAATTTGGGCAAATAAAATTGTAAGATTATCTACAAAAAGTTCCATATTACCCTCAAATAAGCTGGTTTTTAAGTTATATTTTAATTCATCAAGACTTGTATCACCTTCTATATATTCAGCAACTCTAAAATAATTAAATGAATCTCGAACTTCTTTGTTAGGATAATTTAGCAAAAAGTTTTCAGCATCTGTTTTTTTAGTAATTGTCAAATAACCTGTTTGAAAAAGCAAAGAAACCAAATGTTTTTCTATTTGTGTAATGTCATATCTTTCCAATTCAAAAATGCCAAAAGGCACATCTTTAAAATCTCTGATATACTTTTTATTCAACAGCCTAACCACCATTGTTGGTGTACCTGTGCTAAACCAATGATTTAAAAACTCACCACTGTATAAAAAATTTAAAATCGAATAAGGATTATACACACTATCAACGCCATTCCACGAATAACCATTGTACCACCGTTTTATTTCTGCCAAAAGTTCGGGCATTGGCATATTTTTTTCTAAACTATGTTTCTCTAAATATTCGGGAAAACAGTTTTCTAATTCCTGTTGTGTGTAACCTAACAGTGTTGTGAAATTTTTGTCAAGTGTCAAATCTACCAAATTATTGAGGTCAGAAAATAGTGAAACTTTAGAAAATTTAGACACACCTGTTAAGAAAATAAATTGTAAATCTACGGTCATTCCCTTTAAAGTACCAAAGAAATTTTTAAGTGTATCACGATTAATATTGGCTTGGGCTGGTTCTTCTATATAATCAACAATACTTTTATC
The DNA here is from genome assembly GCA_043748455.1 of Cytophagales bacterium. Taxonomy (GTDB): domain Bacteria; phylum Bacteroidota; class Bacteroidia; order Cytophagales; family Thermoflexibacteraceae; genus JAAFKA01. The sequence goes on along the minus strand of JAYTNF010000241.1, from coordinate 686 downwards.
ATATTCGTCTATTAAAATTACCACATTTTGCTTATATTTTGCTTTCAGTTTTGTGATAAGGTCTTTTAAAAATTCTCTTGGAGAATCTCCCTCCAAGACAACATTTTCTTTTCTAGCTTCGCCAAGCAAATAATGTTTTAACCCTTCTACTAAAGTTGTATCTTTATAACTAATATTCAAAAAATCGAGATAAATAATAGGGTAGGATTTCCACTCTATTTTATCCTCAATATACAAGCCCTTAAATAAATCTTTGCGACCTTGAAAAATGTACTTTAATGTACTCAATAACAGTGATTTCCCAAATCGGCGAGGACGAGAAAGAAAATAAAAGCCTTTATTTTCTATTAAAGACAAAAGAAATTTTGTTTTATCTACATAAATACGGTTACCTTCAATGACATCGGCAAAATCATTAAGAGGTAGAGATAATTTTTTCATAATTGTCAAATTAGCACCAAATTATTTTGCAAAGATAGGGAAATTAAATATGTGTTTTTTGTAAATAAGTTCTTATTTTTCTCTAACTTAATATAAATTTATAACATAGACTTAGTTTATCTTACATTCTTTATCAAATAAAAATGTGGTAGTGGTAAAAAATGTATGATAACTTAAATAGTTGAAAATCAATACTTTATGGCACACAGATAACATAGATTTTACGGATAATCACAAACAAATTA